>JAZRYV010000164.1:0-4095 GCA_045600925.1 Spirochaetota bacterium | reverse complement strand
GCCCACAATGAGGATCATCAGCAGTGAGAAGGCTGTAATTTCCTGGTGACTAAAATCTTCCGTAAGCAGAAGATACGGCAGAAGGACAAGGGCTGCGGAAAAAAGCTGGATTATGGTCCGGATAAAGGCATCATCTGCCTTAATCTTCTTGTTCAGAATAACTACAGATGCATACAGCACTGCAGCAGCCAGACCGAAAAAAATACCCGTCATGCCTGAAGGACCTGCACCTGCCCCGCTGAAAAGACCGGAAACCAGAATCATGCCTGCAGCAGCAAGGAGGGCACATACCAGCTTTTTTGCAGTCAGCTTTTCATGAAGGATCACAGGGGAAACAATGATTACGATCACCGGAGCCATATAGTAGCAGAGAGTTGCCACAGCCACAGTGGTGTAATTATAGGCCTCGAACAGAAAAATCCAGTTTAAGCCTATGAAAGCACCGCACAGAACCAGAAGCAGAAAATCCCCTGCCCCGGTCCTGAAACATAGCTTATGCCTTTTCAGTCCCAGCACCATCAGCAGGAAAATACCTCCCAGAATTCCACGCTCAAAGGCAATAAATGCAGATGACTGGGGAATGTATCTCCTGAAAATGCCTATGGTACCGAAGATGAGCATGGCTCCGGCCATCATTAACAGGGATGAGGCAGGCTTGTTTTTCACAGTATTGCGTCCTTTTTTCAGTTCTGTCGTTTTTACGGTTTTAATGCAGTTACAGGAACTGCAAAGATTCCGTCTTCTCTTTTATATGCAGCACCGGTCAGGCCGCATATAACACATAATACTTTCGGAGGTCTGGTTCCTTCTTTTTCAAATATCCTTTTCAGCTTCAGGAGATTTGCAGCTGCAGAATCAATCTGACCTGCCCCAAGCTTTATTTCAAAAGCCCCCCATGTGCCATCAGGGAATTCAATAACAGCATCAGCTTCAAGTCCTCTTTCATCCCTGAAATGAAAAAGATTCCCTTCATTATATCCGGCATATATTTTCAGATCATGTTCACACAGGCTTTCAAAAAGAAAACTAAAAGTATTAAGGTCATTAAAAAGCATTTCAGGAGTTGCCCCAAGAGCTGCAGCTGCCAGCGACGGATCACTGAAATGCCGTTTCGGTGCTTTTAAAATTCTTCGGGATGAGCGGAGATTTATATTAAAAGAAGGCTGATCATCTATGATAAAAAGACGCCTGAATATATCAAGATAATCAGATATGGAATCACGGGAAACATCTTCTCCATCTGCTGCTTCCATATCTTTTTTCAATGTACTTACAGAGCATATGGAACTCTCATTCCTTCCCAGAGAATGAAGAAGAGCCCATACTTTGCCGGAATCCCTTTTGATACCGTCAACACTGAACATATCGTCCCCGACAACAGTCTTAAGATATTCTTTTGCAAGTCTTCCGCAGTTTTTTTCCGATGTTTCCGTATTTCCCGGCCATCCGCCTCTTACAGCATAAAAAACAAGCTGTTCCAGAGAAACTCTTCCTGTTTCCACTGCTTCCATTTTATCTTCAAATATATCTTTTAAAGAAACAGCACCTGTTGAATCTCCTGTTTCGTATAATGACATTGTCTCCATACGTATTTTTGCAATTCTTGCCGTCCCGGAATGCATAATTCCTTTATGTTCAGGAGTCGCCGATCCTGTCAGAATGAATTTTCCTTTTTTTCTGTCCTGATCAGCCTCAAATCTGACAGCATCCCATAGAGGAGGAACTTTCTGCCATTCATCTATAAGCCTGGGAGTTCCTCCTTTCAGAACCAGAGATGGATTTAACTGTGCCATCATCCGTGTCTGAAAATTATTTTCAGGATTTCCTATAAAAGCAGCACTTTCCGACCTGCTCATGGCAGTCCAGGTTTTTCCGCAGTATTTCGGACCTTCAATACATACAGCACTGAAGGTTTTTAAATATTCATCCAGCTGTTTCTCTGCCAGTCTTGATCTGTATCCTTCCGGAGTAAGCACAGCGGCCTCCTTATCCATATCAATGATATGGCCGGTTTAATAATTCTGTCAACACCATTCGTTATTTTTCAGAAATTTTATTCCGCATTTTTCAGAAATTTACAGTTTTATGGCAGGAACAGCCGGATTCCGTCACAGCATCTTATTAATAATCTCGCTGACCACGTTCTTTCCTCCCCTGCTGTCACTGGGGGTCTTTGCCAGGGACAGCCAGTATCTGCCGTCGCCATAGTACACAAGCTTGTAGTGTTTCCCGTCTTCTGAAATTTTAAAACCAAGGTCAGTAAGAGCCTTCCTTACTGGTCCGGTCAGACTGGTGTAGTCTTTCAGAGTGTTCCTGACTGTTTCCGATCTTTTTTTTGTAATATGCTGATACCCGTTGTTTTCTATAAGGCCGGAAATAACATCACGCCTTCTTGTTTTTCCCTTTATACCTTCAAGATATTTCTCAAGAGCCGAAAGGACAAGTTCCTTCACCTCTCCGGGATACAGATCCTGCTCATCTCCCATGACCAGAACAGGAACATCATCCATCCTGTTAAGCCTGCTCCTGAGCCCCTGATTCTCTAATTTAAGTGCTTCATTTGTTCTGGCAAGTTCCTCAATCTGCCTGCTGAGTTTATTAATGTCCTCGCCAAAAATTCCGTAAATCTCCTCTGTCTCATTCTCCGCTTTCTGCTTTGCCGCCTCTGCATCTTTCCTCTTCTTTACCTGCCGTGCAAGACTGTCATTCAGCATGGCATTTGCAGTGCCCTGCCAGGTGTACATGGTTTCAGTCTGAAGTGAATTCATGTAGCGGATTACGCAGGATATGGTTTTTTCCAGCATGAATTTTCCGCCATCTCCCATATCTTTGTACAGTATGCGCTTTCTTCCTTTTGACCTGTTAGGGAAATGTATTCCCACAGCACCATGGTATTCATTCCGGCCTTCACATGCTGTCCGTATTGCATATCCGTCGGAAATGTTTTCCTGCACAAGAATATGAGCAGCACCTTTAAGCCGTGATGCAAGCCATGCTGCATCCAGTGGATCCCTTCCGTCTGTCAGCTTCGACACAAAAACCACAGGCAGCTGGCATTCACTGCTGCCGCTGATTACATCTGCAAGCATTCCCGCATTTGTGCCGTTGATATACACAGGTGTCCTAAGAACTGGAATATTCCCGTCATCTTCAAGAAAGCCGTTCTGAATCAGCAGAGTTATAAAATGAGGTGTGGCAAATTCCGGACTGAATCTAAGAGCCTCCTCTTTGTAGCTTCTGTCCAGCTGCACAGCCAGCTTTCTTTCCTCAAGGTTAAGGATGTAATCCGTGTCCCATACAATCCCGTCAGCTTCGGTCTTTTCGTATCTGACAGCAGTAATGCTCCGGTCGGGCCAGTCCCTGATTTCCATCCACAGACTGATGCTGCCGAACCGGATCTCCTTTTCTCCGTTCCACTTAACATCAGGAATTCTGTTTACTTCACGGGGATTGCTGCTGTTCCATTCAGCGACAAGTTCAATAAACTGTTCTTTTGTGACGGTGTTCTTTATGTTCAGTACTGTGGAAAAAAGAAGCATTATCTTCCCCCGGGAAATTAATCATCTGTATGGTTTAACCAGAACCGGTTTACAATGGAAGATGACAGCAGGAAAATCAAGGAGAAAAAACAGAATGAGTTTCCGGTCCTAACCCCCAAAATTAGTCCAGGAGTTAGATAAAGAGACTCACTTTCAGAGAGGCTCTTCAAAAATTATACATAATAATATTTTCCATTACTTTCAGGATCAGACAATTTACTCTCGCCAGTTCCATAAAACATGGCTGATACAGCAGAATACGGAATGTCTTTCGGCATGGTAAGAAAATTTGTTCCTAATCCTCGCGTGTTGATTTTAAGTTTTGAACACCCGCAAAACATTCTATCATAACAGTATTGCTCAAGATCATAGGCATGCAGCTCAGGTACTCTTGTTAATCCTTTGCAACCGCAAAACATTTCCTTATAACATCCTTTTGTTAGTTTTGTGGCAGGCAGATCAGGGGCTTCTGTAAGACTGTCCTACTCCCCCAAAAAAGTACCATATACTAAATTAGGTTTCTGACCGAAAATAAAGCGAGGTTAGGAAAATGAAG
>JAZRYV010000163.1:0-3374 GCA_045600925.1 Spirochaetota bacterium | reverse complement strand
TGAGACGGAATCCTTCTTTAACCATATTCAGAAAACATACGGTGATCTTAAAGAACTTAAGCATATTGCAAGAAAAATTGAAAAAGAAGAAAACCCAAAGAACATAAAAAAAATACTCAAAGAAGTGTCATCAATAAAACCTGATGAGCTTCTGAACATAGTAAAGGATATCCGAAACAACGAGAGAAAAATCCGCAGAATTGAACAGGAAGCCGGAGCTCCTAATGAAGAGATTAAAACCTGGGGCAGAAAAATCAGTGAAGGTCAGAGAATCATTGAGACCGCAAAGGACAACCTGATCAATGCGAACCTGAGACTTGTAGTGTCAATTGCCAAAAAATACTCAAACAGAGGAATGTACATGGAAGACCTTATTTCAGAAGGCAACATAGGTCTCATGAAAGCTGTGGAAAAATTTGAGCACTGCAAAGGATATAAGTTCTCCACATATGCAACATGGTGGATACGTCAGGCAATAAACAGAGCCATTTATGAACAGGGAAGAACCATTCGTGTACCGGTTCACATGAATGAGCAGATAAACAAGGTAAACAGGGAAACGAGACTTTTTCTGCAGGAACACGGACGGGAGCCTTCTCTTGATGAGCTTTCTGCCAGACTTGGCTGGGATATAGAAAAGATCAAAGTTGCAATGAATGTTGCAAAGGAACCTATTTCTCTGGATACTCCTGTGGGGGAAGAAGAAGATTCCCTGCTTGGAGATTTTATAGAAGACAAGACTGCTGATTCTCCTGTAAGTGCAACAGACAATCATATGCTCCGTGAGCTGATCAATAAAGTATTAAAAACTCTTCCTGCAAGAGAGCAGAAAGTTATTACAATGCGCTTTGGTCTTGAAGACGGCTACAGTCATACTCTCGAAGAAGTCGGCTATCAGTTCAATGTAACAAGAGAAAGAATCAGGCAGATCGAAAACAAGGCAAAAAGAAGACTGAGCTCCATAAAAAAGCTTAAAGAATTCATGTCGGACATGCATTAGATTCCGATGTTTAACTTAAAATAAAGCTTTGACAGACTGTCTTCTTTAATATAACGGGTATATTTTGATCTGAGGTGTTGTTTACTTGATTTCAAAAGAAACCATTGATCTTGTAAGAGAGCGCTGCCGAATTGAAGAAGTTGCAGCCAAATATATACCTTCCCTGAAAAAAGCAGGAAAAAATTTTCAGGGACTGTGTCCTTTCCATAAAGAAAAAACTCCGTCCTTTTCTGTAAATCCTGACAGGCAGATTTTTCACTGCTTCGGATGCGGAGAGGGAGGAAATGTCTTCACATTTATCCAGAAAATAGAAAATGTTTCCTTTCCGGAAAGTGTCCGTATTGCCGGAGACATGGCCGGTGTTCCTGTAAGGGATGAAGGTGTCCGGAATGAAGAATGGTCACTTCTTTACAGAATTAATGACTATGCAGCGAGACTTTATCATACCTACCTTCTTTCCAGGGAAGGCAGAAAAGGGCTTGATTATCTGATTAACAGGGGACTTTCCATGGAGACAGTGGAAAATTTCCAGCTTGGGTATGCACCTGATTCCTGGAACTTCCTGACATCCAGACTTATGAAGCATAAGATGAATATGGAAGATGTTCATAAATGGGGACTTGCCGGAAAATCAGAAAAGACAGGAGGTTTTTTCGATCAGTTCAGGGACAGGGTTATGTTTCCCATTAAGGACCCCTACGGAAAAGTCATTGCCTTCGGAGGACGGGTGATGACTGATGCTAAACCAAAATATATCAATTCTCCTGAAACTCCTGTGTTCAGCAAGAGACATATACTGTATGGATATGACAGGGCAAAGAAGGCTATTTCTGAATACAAAAGAGTCATTGTAGTTGAAGGATATCTTGATGTAATAGGATGTCATCAGGCAGGTGTGGAAAATGCAGTTGCTCCTCTCGGCACAGCACTGACTGAGGAGCATGTGAGATTCCTCGCCAGAACATGCAGGGAAATCATTCTTCTTTTTGACGGTGATTCTGCAGGCATAAATGCATCTGTTAAGTCAGTTTCCGTAGTAAAAGATGTTAATGTAAGCGTTAAAGTTGCAGAGCTGCCTGATGGAATGGATCCTTTTGAATACATTTCAGAAAAAGGACAGAGATCCTTTATGGCTGTAGTGGAAACGGCAAAGAATACATGGGATTTCCTTATAGACAGACTGCTTGCATCAGAAAAGACTGACGGAAAAATTAAAACAATGCTTGGGCTTTTTGATGTCATAAAAACCATGCAGACAGAAAGTCTGAAAACTGAGTATCTGAAGAAAATCAGCTTTGCCCTTGAGCTTGATGAGAACTCAGTGATCCGGGACTTCAGCAGCTATATCAGGGACAACACTGTTCCTTCGGTAGTAAAAAATCTGCAGAAACCGGTTTCTGATTTTGTTTCTACGTGTGCCAGATCCCTTGTTGAGCTGCTGTGCATATACCCGGAACTTATTGCAAAAGCAGAATCTGATTTTCCACTGAATGAAATCAAGGATCCTGCTGCATACAGGATTCTTTCAAGAATGTCAGAACTGTATTCCTCCTGCGGGAAGCTGGAGATCAGCAGACTTTTTGATTTCTTTCCATCCGGTCCTGAAAACAGTCTTATCAACCAGGCACTGAACAGAAAAAATACAGAAGTTGAAAATCCTAAGGAAGCATATACTGATATTTATCTCAATCTGAGAAGATACAGGATCAATGAAAAAATCAGGGAATATGAAAATATAATGAAAAAGGACCCGTCACGAAGTGCAGGTTTCCTTGCAGAAATAGAAATTTTAAGAAGAGATCTTGAAAAATTTTCCGAATATATTCTTTATAAGAAAAATACGGTAAACAGAGGGGCAAGATAGAATTCAGATCTTGTACAGAAAGGTGAAAATGAGTTCAGAAAAGATATTAAATGCCGCAGTAATAGGTGCAGGTTCATGGGGAACTTCCATAGCTGTTGTTATGGCTGAAGCCACACCGTCAATAAATATTAAGATGTGGGCCTATGAAAAATCGGTTGTTGAATCCATAAACAGCTTCCATGAAAACACGGAATTTCTGCCAGGAATACATCTTCCGTATCAGATTACAGCAACAAACAATCTCCGTGAAGCAGTTGAGAACGCAGAGGTAATAATTATCGGCACACCTTCAAAAGTACTGCCTGATACTGCCCAGAAACTGAACAGGGTTATCCGTACCGGAACTCTGGTTGGTTTTCTTACAAAAGGTTTCTGTAAAATTGATGATGAAGTTCTTACTGTTTCTCAGACTATTGAAAAATATATACCTTCTTTAAAAAACAGGGTAGTTGCAATTTCCGGCCCCAGTCATGCAGAAGAGGTGTCGAAGCGTTTTCATACATGCCTTAA
>JAZRYV010000162.1:0-2006 GCA_045600925.1 Spirochaetota bacterium | reverse complement strand
GGGACATTATGTTTCCGGAACATTCTACATCTTTTCCTGTTATGTTCCAGCTTCCGTTTAGCCCGGTAATTATATTATTGTTATATCCTGCGAAATACAGTCTGTATTCTCCATCATAAGGCTCTGCAGACACAGATTCTCCCTTCCATTTTGTCCAGTTTTTTCTGTCCGTGGAATATTTTATGGTTCCGTACCATCCTGGTTCAGGTACTGAAACGGAAAATTCATTTTCACTGCTGAAAGTGATGTAATTGCTGAATGAAGTTCTGGAATCTTCTTCCGGAACTGCCGGATCTTCTTCCGGAATTATGGTGTCGGTGCAGGAAAAGAGGCCCAGAATGACAGCCGAAATCATAAGAAGATTAAATATTTTTTTCATAAAAGCACCTTTAAGTAAAAAATAAATCAGCATTGTCTGAAAATTATGCATGGAGACAGTAAGATCTTACTGTATTATCGGCATTTACAGAAGTTTTTTTCAGCAGCAGTACGGGAAGTGTGTGGAAATCTGCACTGAGGGCTGCAGGACATTTTCCCGGTCTGCAGCCCTGTTTCTGTGAAATTTCTAGTCGTCCCTGCCGCCAAGAAAACCGGATCTGATAACATAGTAGAGCAGCGTCATTATTGCAGATGCTGCTGCTGCCACATATGTCATGGCTGCTGCAGAAAGTACTGATCGTACGCCTTCCAGTTCCTGACCTGATATCATGCCTGTGCCGGAAAGTATTTCCTTTGCCCTTGGGGATGCATTGAATTCCACAGGAAGAGTTATGAGCTGGAAGATTACCACCAGTGAAAACAGGATAATGCCGGCCTTCACAAGTCCCATGGAGCCCATTATGAAGCCAAGGATCAGAATGACCCATGAAAATTTTGAGCCAATGGAAGCCAGAGGCACCATTTTGTTTCTCAGCACAAGAGGAGAATAGTGCTCTTTATGCTGAAGGGCATGGCCGGTTTCATGAGCGGCAACTCCAACAGCTGATATTGTTGCACCGCTGTATACCTCAGGAGAAAGACGAACCACTCTTTTTGACGGATCATAGTGGTCTGATAAAAAGCCTGTGGTTTCCACAACAGGAATATCCGACAGCCCGTTTCTTTCCAGAATTTTTCTGGCTGCTTCAGCACCTGTAAGTCCGCTTCTTGTATGAACTTTGGAGTATTTGTTAAAGGCCGATTTTACTCTGAATGAAGCAAAAAGTGACAGAATAAGAACAGGTATCATCATCATATAATAAAGAGGATCAAGTCCTAAATACATTCTGTGCCTCCGTATTTTATTTTTTGTTTTATTTGATATTATATGTCTGTTTTGTTACATAAAAAACAGGCTGATTTCATCAATAAAAAAACAGTGTAAAAAATAGTTTTCTTCTTTAATATATCTGATGAACCAGCGGTCTGCCTGTTTTTTTTTGATGCTTTGTGAATTAATAAAATAATTGACTCTTTTCCTGATTTATTGTTCCGTAAAAAACGGAAGAGGATGGTATCCGGTGGTATCCCCGGTCTTCAAAACCGGTGGCTGTAATTTATTGCAGCGGCAGGTTCGATTCCTGCCCCTTCCGCATTTATTATAACTCCTGATAAATTAAGCACTTGTGTGCAAACAGTTGAAAGATTATTTGAAATAAAATCAGTCATTTTTATTCTCCTTGATTGAAAAATCCAAATCTATACCAGTGATTCGGTCTTGGCAAATTTTCTATTTCATTAGTATAATAGCCTAGGGTTCCAATCTTGACATAGAAATTATTTGTACCTTTGGCATATCCCAGAATCTGTTCGTCGTTAATGAAAACAGGCTGCATTTCAATTATGGGAGAATCTTTCTTTTCATCCCAGCCTGATTCAAAATGATATTCTTTATCTTTAGACACTCCCCATAATCCGCCGTGAAGATGTGTCCTACTCCCCCAAAAAAGTACCATATACTAAATTAGGTTTCTGACCGAAAATAAAGCGAGGTTAGGAAAATGAAGAAAAGATTTACGGAAGAACAG
>JAZRYV010000161.1:0-1037 GCA_045600925.1 Spirochaetota bacterium | reverse complement strand
GGCTGGTTTGCGAATACATTACCAAGAGTTGTGACTCTGTCACGACCCTCTACAAGCGGAGCTTTCTTAACTTCTTCTTTTGCAGGTGCTGACTGTGGAGCAACAGTCTTTTTATCCTCATTTCCAGGTGTACCTGTCTGTGTCTGTACGTTCGGCTGTTCAGGCGTCTGAACAGGTGTCTGCTGTACCGGTTCCTGTGCAGGAGTCTGAACAGGCTTTTCATCTTCTTTCTTCAGAACATTAAATACTCTTCCTGTCTGAGCCGGATCAACCTTTACAGGTCTGTTTTTCCTTGGCTGCTGAGTATTCTGAGGTCTGAACACAGCTGTGAGCTTTTTCTTCTTTGGCTCATCATCGGCTGACTCGGTCTGTGCATTTCCGTTATTCGGTTTATCAACCTTTACCGGCTTATTGGCTCTTATAGGTCCGTCAACCTTAATTGGGCCGTCAACCTTTGCAGGTTTCGGCTTATCGTCCTTCTTCTTTTCTTTAATGATCGGGCCGTCAACCTTCTTTGGTTTTTCCGGTTCCGGCTTTGGCTCCCCAAATCTGTCACGGGCTTTTTCAACCTGATCATCAGACACATTACTCATATGACTTTTTACTTCTGCTCCGTTTTCGTTGAAGAATGCAATCAGCTCCTTGTTTGCAATTCCCAGCTCTTTTGAAAGATCGTTAACTCTCAATTTTTCCCTCCAAGTAAATCCTTTATTACTCTTGCAAAATTTTCATCTATGATTACCATAGTTGGATGTCCTGTCTGAATGCGTGTTCCGTATTTGCAGAACGGGACATTATAATAACTGCATTTGTCTGAATACAGTTTTTCGGTATTATCTGACACATCGGTTGTAAGGACACAAAGCTTTGCCTTACCTGTTTTTATGGCTTCAAGAGCTTTCTCTCCTGATAACATCCTGCCTGCCTTTTCGGCAAGCCCCAACATGTTTATTACTCTATCTCTGTCCTTCAAGGCTTTGCAGAGCCTCCTTTAAAGCTGTGTTCAGTTTTTTATTCCTTCGAAGTTTTTCAATACA
>JAZRYV010000160.1:0-30544 GCA_045600925.1 Spirochaetota bacterium | reverse complement strand
GCAAGCTTAACTAATCAGATCTTCCTCTTATATAAAAACATTCAACAGGTCAAATATTTTCTCTATTTAAAAACTGAATCCCAGACTGAGATAGGAGCTGAACTGTTTCCCTTCATTAAAGGCAAGTGTCCACTCCACAGGCCCTGCAGGAGATAAAAGTCCTGCTGTAACTCCGTAACCGGAATAATGTTTTGATGTCAGCTGTGACTGAAAATTATCTTTAACCAGAGCAGTATTTCCTCTCAGCTGAATAAAAATGCTGGACAGTATCCTGACCTGAATTCCTGCTCCTCCAGCATAAACCTCATTCCCTGTAACAGAGGCATATGTTTTTCCAATGAAAGGATAGATCAGTCCTGTTTTTTCATTCTGGCCGCCGATGGAAAAACAGTTCGCAAGATGATTTTTATTCCCGCCAAGAATTCCCATAAAACCGTTTACCAGCAGAGATATCCTTTTATGCAGGGGAACAGCCAGATCTCCGTCCAGATACATTCTTTTCCCGTTCAGAGAACTGTAATGAAACAGGGGAAGTTTATCGGTTATCAGCTCTGCAACGCCCCGCAGCTTTATTCCGGAATCAGGAAAGAAATTTCTGTTCATGCTGTCTATCAGGAAATAGGCACATGGATTAAGGCTTTCCACATTCTCATTGGATCTTTCATTAAGGGAAATAACCGTTCTGACTCTGACGACTGATTTTTTCACTCCCACACCCAGCAGCAGATTGTGAAACATTATTACATTTCCGAACACTCCGAAACCGTGATCCTTATATCTGTAATGACCGGACATCCAGTTGTCTTTATAGGAATAAAGACTGATCTGATCAGCCCACACTTTAAATCCAAAACCAAATCTTATAGGCCAGCCGTAAAGATGACTGTAGTCCACATGAAATGCAGGATTTTCTCCCAGAATGCCTTCAATATCTGCGGATGACCCGCTCCCTAAAAGATTTACGAATCTGGCATTAAGAAGCATGGAAACATTTGTATCCGTATCATAACGAATACCCAAATTAATGGAATTCTCCTTTTTTTCCTCAACCTTAAGCACCAGAACATCTCCTGCGTCTGTCCTGTCTATACGGTAGGTAACATTTTTATAAAAACCGGAAGCATAAACACGAAAAACACAGTCTTCAATATCCGAAATTTTCAGTGATGCAGGGAATTCTATTTCTACCCTGTTCTTTACCAGATCCTCAGAAACCCTGTTTCCACCCTCAATTCTCATTTCAGAAATATGATATTCCAGCACATCATCCGAAGCATTAATCTCCGGGAAGACGATATCTTCTCTTTTCTCCGTCTTTCTGAAGTAAGATCCGATCTGTATTAGCTTTTCACTCTGCAGAACAGCAGCCTTTTCTCCTACAGAAATAAGTTCTTCTCCTTTCAAGAAATCAAAGGAAGTCAGATTTTTTAGTTCCGGAACAATCAGAATATCACATATCTCCCTTTGTTCCTTTGTCCTCTCCGCACCCTTAAAACTGCCCATCTGATCAATTATATTGGCAATAGACAGTTCCGACTTATCCTCTTTCAATATAAGGGGTGTCCCCACATCAACACCAATAACAATATCTGCTCCCTTTTCCCTGGCAAGGGCAACCGGGAAATTGTCAACAAGACCTCCGTCCACCAGAGTATAGCCGTCAGCATCCACTGGAGAAAAAACAGAAGGGACTGAAATACTTGCCCTTACAGAAGTCGGCAGATGACCATGATCCAGAATTACTTCCTCACCCGTATAAATATCTGTCCCTATACATATAAAAGGAATGGGCAGTCTGCTGTAATCCCTGACACTGTTTACATGAAAAAACAGGCGGTTTAAAAATGCATGAAGCCGTACCCCGCGGATAACCCCTGTAACAGCAGAAAGGCCGTCACCTCCGAAAGGAACAGATACAAGAAACCGTCTGTTGTCATCCCTCCTGTCCAGAGGAACATATCTCCTGTCAGGAATATCATCAGAAAATACTGTCATATCTGCATTAAGAATTATATTTTCTATCTGATCAGCAGAATAGCCGGAAGCATACAGTGCACCTATAAAAGATCCCATGCTGGTTCCAAGAATATAATCAGGCTTTATGCCGTATTCCTCAAGTTTCTTAAGAACACCCACATGGGCAATCCCTCTGGCTCCTCCACCGCTGAGAACCAGAGCCACAGAAGGCCGGCTCTTTTTCTCTGCAGCAGAGACAGAAGCCTTTTTCCTTTCCTTTGCAGCAGAGAAAGAACATAAAATAAAAACTATTATAAATAAAACAAATATGATTTTTTTCATTCAGCACCAGTACAGTTCATATAAAGTCTGATATAACACCAGTAAGCCGGATTTTTGTAAACACCGTTAATAAGAGAAAGTCTGGCCTTATTAAAGGCTGTGAATATGTCTGCCCCTTCTGCCAGACTGCTGTAAAAACTGTCCATAAAAAAGGCACAGTTAAGATCCTTTTTTAAAGAACTGTTTATAAGACAGCATAGAGGACCGGCCTCTCTGCTGTACAGAGCAAATTCTGCAGCAGGGAAATCTGTTTCGGAAACGAAGTAACCTCTGCTTCCGGAGACTGAGGACAGGAAGGATCTCCCGCTGAATTCCGGAAGTCCGTCCTTTCCTGCTGTCACATTTCCGAAAAGATGAACAAAAGCCCCGGCTGCTTTTTCTGCTTTTTTACATCCGCTCTCAGAGAGAGCAGCGGTTTCTGCTCCGAAGAACAGATTTTCCTGAGCAGAACAGAGAGGCAGAACAGCAGAACAGTTTCCGTCATGCTGCCCCCTGACCGGAGATGTCAGGAAAACTGTCTTTTTCTTTCTGCACAGCAGATCTTCTCCCTGAACAAGAGCTTCAAAAGGTATTTTTTCTGTAAATTCATCCGGCATAAAATAGATGGTTTCAGCACTGTCCGCCAGATTCAGTGCCTCACTGAAAAGATCCGTAAAATTCCTGCCGGCTCCGGCCAGATCAGGTTCATCTTCAGCGAAACATTTTTCCAGATATTTCTGTGCAGTAACATATCCGCCGTCAGTTTTTCCTGCCTTGGTTCCGGAAGAACTTATAACCCATGTAAGAAGGCTGTTCCCGGCTTTGACAGGGCAGATAATGATCTCATTTCTGGCGAGATTTTTCTCTGCCTCCTTAAGAGTCACTGCAGGAAGAACAGGCCCTTTCAGACCGTAATCCCCTTTTGCAAGAATCCTCTTTTTAATCTCTGCATGGTAAAAAGCTGCAGAAACATCTCCTGTTTCCCACAGATAGGTTATGTAGGCTTCTGCAGTTTCACTGTACAGAGCCCTGATTCCCCTGAGAAAAGAAAAAGCATTCTTATCCGCCATGGAAACCGTTTCCGAATACAGACGGCTGAAAACTTTTCCGTCCTGTACCGTGGATTTTTCCTGACGGGCCAGTTTTTTCAGTTCTATTTTTGAAAGATAAAGATTCAGAGCTATGCGCTCAGAGGATGTAAGATTTTTTTCATTAAAAAGCTTTTCTATGCGCTTCTGTGCAGCCTCCGGAGTCGTTGACCCTGTTTCTGTATCTATAAGAAAAAGCTGAATGGAACGGAAGTCATCATCCTCTCCGTTCATGTACTTTTCAGCCTCCAGAGCTGCCCTGTACGCCTCTTCATAGCTGTTCATGGAAAGGAAACAGACCGTTTCTGCCGCCAGAAGCCTTTTCCGGAAGCATGGAGGAACAGAAGAACCTGAATCTGCATTTCTGAGAATTTTCAGTGCTGTCAGGCTGTCCTTTCCCATGGAATATTCTGCAAGTTCAAGATCCAGCATCAGCCTGTCCATCCAGAAAGAATCAGCTCTGATCTGATCACTGTTGTCGTTCAGAAGAAAATCCTGATATATATTTTCATCTGAATTCAGAAGAAGAACACCTGCAGCACTCCGTCCTTTGTTTTCTTCATAAACTTTTTCCAGAATACCGGAAACGCTTATCTTCCCGTCTCTGTATTTTTCTCTGATGTCTGATAAAGTTCTGATGTCCCCTGTCAGACTTTCTGCATGTCTGCTGCACTTAAGATTCATGGAAAAAGCAGATTCAGTATATCCTGCACCTGGAAGTTCACTGATCTTTTCCATCAGCTCTCTTCCCCCTTTCTTCCCTGCCAGATTAAGATATTCAGCATACAGCAGACACAGCTGATCTCCGGAAATACAGCATCCCTTTCCTCTGCCGGAACTGATTCCTTCAAGACTGCCGGAACTGATTCTGCCTTCCGCCGTATTCAGAATTTCTTTAAGAAACCTGTAATCAGGAACTGTACTTTCCTGTGCCAGCAGAACAGCTGCTTCGGAAACTTTTCCTGCTGCAAGACAGATCCATGCCCGGTAAATATTCCTTTCCTCTTCAGAAAGATTTTCTGCTTCAGCAGCAAGAGATTCTGCTGCTGAGTATTTTCCCTGATAAAGATTCAGAGCAGCAGCATCATTAATAAACTGTCTCATGACCTCAGATCCTGTCCCTGCACTTTTCTGCCAGCGGAGAAGCAGGATTTCTGCTTCTGCATAATCTTTCCGCTTAAGGGCATTTCTGAAAGAATTATATATGCCTGCAGATACATTCAGATCCGGAGAGTATTTTCCGAAACAGAACAGATTCTTTTCATTGCCAGACATTAAATCAGAACCGTTTTTGAGAAGAGAAACAGCCAGATTCCCTGGATCAGCATCACTGTTTTCAGTTATGATTCCACATCCTGCACCTGCACAGGACAGAGCCTCTGCTTTTCTGTATATATCAAGGAAGCCCTCTCCGGATGTGATCAGGACTTCACAGTTCAGTTTCTTTGAGAACAGGAATTCACTGGTAAAAACAGGAGCCTTCAGGCTGTCAGCAATGATATCATATCCTGCAGGATCCTTTTCCTTTCCTTCTGCAATAACAGAAAGATCAGGTCTGGTTTTCAAAGCAGAAACAGAAAACATGGAGGAAGCAGCTCCTGCACCTGCCTTTTCAAAGGCAGCAGCCTGAATCATGGATGTAACAAGAGAAAACTTTACATTCTGCAGCACTTCAGGCTTCCTGTGCATAAGATTATAAAGTGAGGTATTGCATATTATAAACAGGCTTCCCCTGTCTGCCAGCTTTTCCTTCAGTCCGGAATAATCATCAGCCTTAACAGAAGTATGGGAAAGCTTCCCTCCGGACAGAAACCATATATGCATGTTTTCTCCCTGAAGTAAAAGACGGACCAGTGTCCCTTTTACCGAAGACAGAGGAGGACATTCTGCAGTCATGCAGCTGCAGAAAAACGGATCTTCTTTACAGGCAGATGAAACAAAGGATCTGAGAGAACCGGAGGCTTCTTTAACTGCAGAGGAAGTTCCGTTCCCTTTTTCCAGAGCACTGTATCTGTTTATCAGCTCAGCAGAGAGATCAGAATATCTGTCGTACAGTTTTCTGAGTTTTTCCGAAGGCATGGATGATACGCTGAAATGATAAAGCATAGCTCTGCGGAAAGCAGTCTTTTCCTCATCTGTCCGGAAAGCCTCGCTGTATGCCCCTTTTTGAATATAAAGTTCAGTCAGGGCTGAATAGATTTTTCCTGCACCTTCCTGAACGCTTATGTACATGACCGGAACTTCCTTAAGACAGGACAGAGCCTTTTCAAAATGTTCCGCAGCATCAAAAGGGCTGCTCCCCGGAGCTCTGTACTGATCCATAAGGAAATGTCCCAGAGCAGCCTGGCTCCTGAAAATAAGCATTGCTGAACCGGAATCATCGGCCTCCTCTGCCGCTTCCAGAAATGAATTGTATGCATCAGAATCTGCCCCCATCCTTGACAGACAGGTCCCTGCATTCAGCAGCAGTTTTATCTTCAGCGGACGGTCTGTGTCCCCTGTGGAATTCAGAGCAGTCTGAAATTTTTCCAGAGCAGAGGCATACAGATCATACAGGGCTCCGTGCTCACTGTAAATCTCTTCTGCTGCTGATCCTTCCCTGCTGAATCCCGGTTCCTGACGTTTTATCTCAGCCCTGTAAAAGGACAGGACACCAAGAGCAATATCTATTCTGAAACAGGCTTCAGCAGACTGAATCTTTACAGCACTCTTTATCTCCTCCAGCTCTTCATCCGTGACCTGTCTGTCCTGCTTTTTTGCATCAGCCTTCAGTGCATTAAAAGCAGATGCATAGGCATCGTTTTCATAATTCTCCCTGTATTCAGAAATCTTTTTAAAAAGGCTGCTGATCCGCTTTTCCGAATCACTGTTTACAGCAGAATTTTCCAGCTCATAGGCATAAAGACCGGACAGATTCATTGCTGCAGAAAAGCCGCCCTCCTGATATCCTTCCTTTACAGCCAGATCCCAGGCTTTGCTGAACCATTTCTCTGCTTCATCATTCTTTCCTGCCAAAACACTGTAGACTCCGGAATTGTTGTAAGTAATGATAAGACTTTCCACATCCACGGAATTTTTCCTGCCTTCAAGAAAGCTGATCTTCCTCTGCAGAAATTCCAGAGCTCCTGCATAATCCGAACGCTTTACCTGATTTTTTTCCATCATGGAAAGATTCAGAAGCTTTTTGTTCCTTGTATCCAGCTGTGTGAAAATCTTGTTCTTTCCTATAACAGCGGTATCCGGACCAAGATCCCAGATTTTCAGAACAGGGATTCCAGGGAAGCCAAAAGTCAGTTTATAGGTCTGTTCATCATCCGGATATTTTTCCAGAAGCTTCTCTGCAGAAGTGAGAGCATCTGCAGCCTGATCCAGCATATTGAGTTCCTGATAGCACCATGCTATTTCCTGATAATATCTTGCCCTGTCAGTTTCTATGCCGTATCTGGCAGTAAAGGAAAGAATTCTGCGGTAATCCTCTATGGCCTGTTTCCAGTTTTCATCAAGTCTGTCAAACAGAGCATAGTATCTGTAAATAATATAAAACTGTCTGGCATAGTTTTTAATGTTTTTTTCTGATGAAATAGTTCTGTAGATATAATCAGCAGCTGCAATCTGTTCTCTTGCTTTTTCCATATCACCGTTCTGCCAGCAGCAGTATGCATAATGGAAACAGTACAGAGCATGGCTTATTTCAGAATCAAAGCTCTTTTTATACTTCCCGGCCAGGGCATAATGATTCATTGCCCTGGGGTAATTCACCAGAAGAAAATAATTATTGGCAAGATTCAGATGAATATCCCCCTCATGTTCCGGATACAGAGTCTCATCATTGGCTTCAAGGGCTCTTTCCAGAATCGGAATATTTGCTTCCCACAGCTGTTCCGGAAAGTATCTGCTGCATATTCTGTCCACAGAGGAATCTTCAGATCTTCTCACATCGCAGTACTGATAAATCCAGCTTTTCAGTACGTATGGATCAACAAAGGAATCATCGATAAACAGAGCCCAGTTAATATTTTCCATGGAATCAGCAAGTCCCCGGAAAAGATCCTGTATGGAATTTTCATCCGACAGAGCCTTCATCAAATCAATATAGGCCAGTCCGTAGATATAGGCCTTGTCAGATTCAATTCTGGCTCTGAACAGATCCTTAACATATTCTTCCTCCAGTCTCTTTAACCCTCCGGCCCCTTCACCTGAAAGAACCGCATCAGCATAAAGAACATGAGCTCTGGGACCGTATATGCTGTACATTTCAGGGAAAAACTTGTAGGAAAAAATATACTTGATCAGTGTTCTGTATTTATCATAGATCTTCGCTGCACTGTCAAAGTCTCCTGCTCCGGAACTGTTCTTTCCTTCGGTTTCATAATAATCAATAAGAGAGGAAACTTTTTCCCGGTAGGTTCTGTCAGAGAAAACCCTCTTGTAGCTGGTTACGGCTTCAGCCATATATTTTCCCCATTCCACAGAATTTCTTTCCTGCAGAGAGGCAGACAGGACAGCAGATCTGTAGTGCATAAGATCATTGACTCCTGTCAGTTCAGAAGCTTTCTTCAGGAATTCAGCCGCCTCATTTTCTCTGTTCTGGTCAATTAATACAAGAGCCTTTATATAGCACAGCAGAGCAGAAACTCTTTTCTTTCCAGCCATGTTCTTCATCAGACTGTCCAGACATGCTGTCTTAAGGGATACATTTTTTTCCTTCTGATAAAGCTCTGTCAGATAATTGTTCATGCGTATCTTCTGAACATTACGCCCGTTTTCCAGGGTATAGACAGCAGAATCAGAAAAAACAGATGATACTTTTTTCTCAGCAAGAAGAGCATATTCCATATGAACAGATGAGATCTCTTCGTACGCAGGATACTTTTCCTTGATTTCTGCAAGAACTGACAGAGCAGTTTTGGTATCACCTCTTTCAATGAGAATACCTGCCAGATCCTCTTTCAGGTATGGAAGAATAGTTTCAGCGTCCTTTTCCTTTTCTGCCAGAGAAATATTTTTTCTCACAATATCTGCTGCAGAAGATCTGCCGCCTGCAGAAATTTTTTCGTACTGTGCTCTTACGTAAAGATTTCCTTTCCCGGACAGCTGTTCCATCCAGCTGAGGACCTCATCAGCCTCCTGTCTGAGCCCTTTTTTAACATAGTATTCATGAAGGAGATTCAGTGCCCTTGCAGTATAAATTACAGATTCATTATCCCTGCTGTTTCCGAAAAAATACCAGACCCTTTTAAGAGCCATCAGATATCTTTCCTGATCATCATATTCTTCATTGTAGCTTACTGCCAGCTGATACTGGTAGATGGCTTTTGTCTTTTTTGGAATAATTCCATACCCGGGGATAATATTTACATTTATATTTTCCCCCTGAATATCAGAAAAAAGAAGAAGACCGTCATGGTTCTTTGACCAGGAATTTGTAAGCCACTTTCCGTTAAAGCAGCTGGAAGAAGGAAGAGTCAAAGGCCAGGAAACCTTTGTGGAAAGATTACAGTACATTATGACGCTGTCATCCTTAAGATCAACAGTTCCGTCTCCGTTGGTATCCTTTTCTATTATACTGTAAAGAATCTCATCCGGGGAAGATAAAAAACCCGGGAACAGTTTTATGCCCCTGCCTCCCACTGCAAGTTCAGGCTTTCCTCCGTTTTTCTGAACATAAACATCTCCGGAAGAATTCTTTCCTCTGTAGGATATGAAAACAAGACTGTTTCCGTCAGCAGAAAATCCAGGATACAGCCCTCCCTCCTCCGTAACTCTGGACAGGTTTTTCCCGTCGCTGTCCATAATCCATATATTTTCCCGGCCGTCCCTTTTGGAAGTAAAAGCAATCTTTTTCCCGTCCGGAGACCAGACCGGAGAAGAATCCTTTACGGATTTTACAGAGCCGTCCTCATTGATAATCTGCGTCAGATTGACGGCCTTCCCGTCGGCAGCAGATCCTCCCCCCACAGTGGCCTTTTCATTATTAATCAGCTTTTCCGGTTTAATCCTGAGCAGATAAATATCCCCTTCCGGATCTTCCCTGGTGGAGACAAAGAGAAGTTTTTTCCCGTCAGGGGAAATGGCCGGCTCTGTATCCTTTGCAGCATGATCCGTCAGTCTGGCAGTGGTAATGTCATTCAGATCCCGGAGATAAATATCATAGTTGCCGTTTGCTCTGTTGGAGGTATAATAGAAGTATCTTCCGTCGGAAGAAATATCCCCGTTTGTTTCCACTGCCTGTTCATATGCAAGAGGAATAATCCTTCCTGTATTGTTTCTGAATTCCCTGTTAAGAACTGTATTATAGTTAAAAGAAAAAGAATCATCACTGTCCTGACAGCCGGAAGCAGTCAAAAACGAAAGCAGAACAAGAGCTGACCATTTAATTATTTTCATTTCTGTGACCATTTCCCGTTTTCATTCTGGATCCATTCACCAGGTACTGCAGAACTTCTCTGACCTGCCGCAAAGTTTCTTCCGAAAGCAAGTATCTCCTGTTCAGAAGGAGTCTTTTTATTCTGAAGATAAAGGCTCCTGGTAAAAATTTCCCTCCTCGCCCTGTTCTCATTTTCTATAACAGCCAGAAGAATCTTTTTTTCCTTAGGGCTGTTTTCGTATGAAGATAAAGTTCTGTACACCAGGAGACCGGTATAAGCTTCACCTGCAGCACCTTCTTTTTTATATGCAGCAATTCTGCTGCTGTGAAATTTCCTTGTATTAATGGCTTTCATCAGCTGATCATCAGCTGCGAAAAGATCCTGATTTCCTGCAGATTCAGAAGGCATGGTTTTTACAGAAGATACCACCCAGGCATCTGATTCCAGTTCCTGATAATCTCCGGTAATCTGTCTTTCAATAACAGTCTTGTCTCCTGTAAGAGTTATCTTCGGAGGAACAATAGAGCATGCCCCTGCAAAAACTATTATCATCACTGTAAAAAGATATTTAATTGCTGCCATTACCGGCACCTCCCACTTTCCTCAGATATTCCTGAATAGTCAGTCTTTCAAAGTTTATGATGTCATCCTGTATGTTAAACAGATAACCGATTGCTTTCCGGTTGAATTTTACTGTTGTATAAACCAGTCCCTTGTTCAGTGTAAAATTAAAGGATTTGATAGTCACCGTATTATCCACAACCGGCTGTGCAATGCCCAGAGTGGATTTGCCTTCAGTTTCGCTCAGTCCCTTCATAAGAGAATTGGCAAAATCGTTTCCTATTTTGTGAATATTTATGTATCCGGAAGCAGAAAGTTCCCTGTTGATATCCAGTCCCTTTCCGGAAAAATTTGCATTAAGGGAAAGCTCAGCCTCTCCGGTTTTCTTCTTCTGGTCAGTTTTATCCAGCCGGTTGATATCCAGATTGGTGGCATCCATTTCCAGCAGATATTCCATATTTGCAGTGTTCAGATCCGCTATGTCAAAAAGGATTCTTTTTCCGGAAAGAGAACCGTCAAGAACCGTTGCCTTAAGATCCTGTATCTGAAAAATATTGTTTTTAAAAGCCATAAAGGCTTCAAAATCCTTCATATATTCCATGGAAAGATTTCTTGCTGGATGCTTCGCCTTTACGGATACAACAGTAAAGTTAGGCTTCTGCCTGAAAAAATCGTTGTCTATAACCTGATTCTTTTCCACTGCAAGCATGGATTCCCCGTTTCTGGCCCTGAAAAAATAAGCAAAGGGGAAATCCAGATTCATTTTTTCAACGGAAATCATCCTGGACTGACTGTTCATGTTCAGATCCTTAATCTTCACAGAACCGTCAATTTTTCCGGTTTTTAGATCCCCCTTCATTCCTGCCCTTATGTCCACAAGCCCCCGGATCTGCACATCCTCATAGACAGTCCTGTTTTCGGGAGCCTTAAGACTTACTGCAAGGGACAGGTCAGAATCCCGTAAAGGATCTCCGCTGAGATCAGCTTTCCCTGCAGCAGTGATTTCCGCATTCCAGGATCTGCTGGACAGAATCAGATGATCAAGATCCAGCTTCTGCCTGTCAGTATTAAATCCTGCCTTCACTCCCAGACGCAGGTCGTTCACTGCAAAATCAGGAACCTTTGCTGTCATGGAAAGATCTCCGGACATGACAGGAGAGCCAAGACAGAAGGAGGATTCCAGGGAAAGACTTACAGGTCTGGACAGAGGAACAGAAACCTTCCCTGCAATACGGGGAGGAAGCATGGAATTCAAAGGTCCTGCAAAACCGTAGAGTTCCGTAACAGAAACCTTTCCTGTCATGGAAGATGTGTTCAGCCAGCCGTTCATCTTAAGCCTTGCCACATCCTCCCCTGTATACGGATAATAATATTTCAGGGACATGGAGTTTACTGCCACACGGCTGCCCATGTCAGGGGCACTGATGTCAGCAGAGAATTTCAGTCCGTTGTCTCCGGACCTGCTTCCCTTCAGTGTATAAAAGGCATGAGGAACATCCAGATTCAGAGATGCAGCCCCATCTCTTCCTTTAAGAGAAGCCTTCCATACCAGATCCATTTTAGGAACAAAGGCATCCATTACTGCCTTCAGCATTTTTACATAAATATTCCGGAGAGACAGAGTACCGTCGGCCTGAAGATCCGAAAGAGTTCCGTTGATTTTCAGCGGATACAGGGAAATAAGGCCGTTAAAATTAATGCTCCTGTCTCCTGTCAGTGCAGTATAGCAGGGATACAGCGGTTTCAGATCAATAAGGCTTTCTTTCATATATATGCTGATAAAAGGATCGGAAGTCAGATTCGAAATCTTCCCGGCAAGATACAGCCAGTTTTTATCATTAAAGGAAACCTTAAGATGACCAAGTGAAAGTACATCTGCAGCAGGATCATAGAACATATTGTATGATACCAGAAAATTGAACAGAGTCAGGGAAGACCCTTTTATCCTGACAGGATTAGAACCGGTTCCGCATTTAAACCTGCTTGAAAAACCTTTTCCTTCGTCCCCTTCTGACTGCCATTCAAGCAGAAAAGAAAGAAGCACAGGGGGAGCCACAGATGCTTCCTTTGAATAAAAGGACAGATCCAGTTTTTCAGCAGGATTTATCTTTACATTCAGAACCTCAGCCAGACCGGCAGCCTTCGGAGACAGAGGAATATCCTTTACAGGAGGAACCTTAAGATCCATGGAAACAGAAAAACCTTCCAGTCCGGCAGAAAGATCCTGCCCCTTCGCTTTCACAAGAAGATCCTTCAGACTGAAATGCAGCAGGGCGTCCACAGATACCGGAAGAGAAATATGGTCTGATGTTTCCTCTTTCTTTTCCTCAGGAACAGGTTCCGGTTCAGGATCCTTTCCGGAACTCTTCATAAGACAGGCGGCATTCCAGACCCCTTTCTTTTCTTCAAGATAAACACAGGGATGATCTATGCCTATTTCATAAATATGAATGCTTCCTGTAAGCATTTCCGGAATGCTGTATTTTACTCCCAGCCTGTCAATGGAAGCAAAAAGAGTGCTGTCAAATTCCGGACCGTTGTAGATTTTTATGTCTTCAAAGATCAGTCCGCTGAACGGACTGAATTCCCTGACTTTCAGTTCCAGACTTCCGTTTGAAACAGATGAAAAGATTTCTTTTAAAAGAGATTCAGTCCGTTCCGGTGAACACCAGATCTTAAGACCGGCAAGAACAAGGGCAAGAAGTATGATAATTACCAGAGGAAGACGGATAAACAGTGTCTTCAGAACCTGCTTCAGGATTCTTTTCCACAGAGGTTTTTTTCCCATACAGTTTTTCTCCGTGGAAAGAATCCCGTCTTTTTCTGTCAGGCTCTCCGGTTCTGCTGTTCCCAGGGGGGAATCAACGTCTGCTCCGGCACTTTTCCCGGACTTTGTAGTCTTATGGCTGATGTTTCTCTTCATGGCAAAAAATTCCTCTGTTTATGGAACCATTCGCCATATACAGATTAATTTCAAGTTAAAAAACATCTACTGAAGTCTTTTGCTGAAATCCTTCATTATTTCCGGAATTTTCAGTTTCTGCGGACATACCGCCTCACAGCTTCCGCAGCCGGTACAGGCCGAAGGTTTCTTCATTTCCTCCATCGAACCTATGGCCATTGGAGCAATAAATGCAAAAAGACCGGCACGGCTGGTAAAACAGTGCTCATTATACAGACTTATAAGTCCGGGGATATCCAGTCCCCGGGGACAGTGAGACGTGCAGTACCTGCAGGCAGTGCAGGGAACAGACCCTTCACCGGTCATCTTTTCCGCCATGTCATACAGAATCTGAATCTGAGCGGAAGTAAGAGAATCTTCCTCTTCAAAGGATTTCAGATTTTCCTTCAGCTGTTTCATGTCAGAAGATCCGGACAGAATCACAGTCACCTCAGGAATTCCCTGAAGAAACCTGTAGGACCAGTCAGCCACAGATCTTCCCGGCCTAATCTTCATCAGCCTTTTCTTTTCTTCTTCTGCCAGGCGGATAAGTTTTCCGCCGCGGACAGGCTCCATCACCCACACCGGAATTCCAAGTTTCTTCAGAATCTCCACCTTCTCTTCTGCTTTCTGGAACTTCCAGTCCAGCCAGTTAAGCTGAATTTGACAGAATTCCATATACTGGCCGTAGGCTTCCAGAAATCTCTTCATTACATCAGTGCCGGAATGGTCGGAAAATCCAAGATGTCTTATGCGGCCCTTCTTTTTCTGTTCCAGAAGAAATTCCACCGTACCGTACTTTTCCCTGTCCAGATACTGTTCAATATTCAGTTCACAGACATTGTGTATAAGGTAAAAATCAAAATAATCCACCTGACATTTTTTCAGCTGTTCCTCAAAAATTTCTTCTGCCTTTCCGAAATTTGTCAGGTCATAGCCCGGGAATTTTGTAGCAAGATAAAAACTTTCTCTGGGATACTTCTTCAGAGCCCTGCCGATAAAAGTTTCGGAAGCCCCTTCATGATAGCCCCAGGCAGTATCAAAATAATTTACACCTGCCTTTACAGCTTCATCCACCATCTTCCCTGCAGCTTTTTCATCTATTCTGCTGTCATCTCCGTCTTTAACGGGCAGACGCATGCATCCCATACCCATAAGAGAAAGATTCATATTCTGAAATTTTCTGAAGATCATTTTAATGCCTTTTATTTCTGCTCAGCTTCTTTCAGTTCCCATACTGTATCTTCGTGACCGGATGCAATGGCATAATCCATGGCTGTTTTTCCTTCCCCTGATCTGGCTTTCAGATCAGCACCTGCCATTGCAAGCATTCTTACCATGTAATCAGCTTTCCCTTCTGCAGCCAGCATCAGCGGCGTTTTACCGTCAGGACCTGCAGCATTTATATCTGCTCCTGATTCAATCAGCAGTTTAACAATATCTGTATGCAGATTGGATGCAGCAAAAAGAACCGGTCTCATGCCGTCACGGTCCTCTGCATTTATATCCGCACCTTTTTCTATAAGGATAGATGAAACACCTCTGTTTCCGTTCTTGCAGGACCAGATCAGAGGAGTTCTTCCTTTTTCATCCCTCTGGTTTACATCTGCCCCTTCCAGAATAAGATACTTTACTATATCAAGATTCCCGTCTCTTGCGCAGATCAGAAGATCAAGTACTTCTTCGTTTTCCATATTTTACTCCTTTTATTTAATTTCTGTCAGTCCCGGTGCAGAAAATCATCAGAGAACTCATGGAAGATGTTCCGAAACTGTTTCTCTCACAGGACAAAAGCTTTTGACAAAAAATAATAAAGCAAAAATATTTGCCTACAAATAAAACAGACTGTTTAATAAAAAGTGTACAGTGACTTCCTTTTCCGAACTGAAAAAAGCCTTTAAAGCAGCCTTTCCTCTCACGCTGCCGATCTTTGCCGGCTTCTGGTTTATCGGTCTGACCTACGGCATATACATGCATTCCGCAGGTTTCAGCTTCTGGTATCCCATGCTGATGAGTGCACTGATCTTTGCAGGATCCATGGAGTTTATTGCTGTAAACCTGCTTCTCTCTGCCTTTGACCCCGTACAGGCTTTCATCCTTACGATCATGGTAAATTCCAGGCATACTTTCTACGGGATATCCATGCTGGAAAAATACAGGAATACAGGTCTGAAAAAAATATACCTTATCTTCGGGCTCTGCGATGAAACCTTTGCCATAAACTATACAGCGGAACCGCCTGCAGGTGTGGACAAAGGATGGTTTATGTTCTTCATCACAATTCTTAATCAGTTCTACTGGGTCTCAGGCTCCACCCTGGGAGGCATCTTCGGAACATTACTGGATTTCAATACGGAAGGACTGAATTTTGTTATGCCTGCCCTGTTTATCGTCATCTTTCTTGAACAGTGGCTTAAGGAAAAGGATCATACTTCCGGAATTCTGGGAACAGTTCTCTGTCTTGTATGGCTGATGGCTACAGGTCCGGACCGGTTTCTTATTCCTTCCATTATATCCATTCTGGCTGTACTGACACTTTTTCGCAGACCTCTAAAAAGGAGGAATCCTTTATGACTTTCACACAGCAGGCCATAACCATACTGGCAGTAATCCTGGGAACCATGGCAACCAGGTTTATCCCTTTTCTCATATTCAGCTCACACAGACCTCTTCCTGAATACATAAAATATCTGGGAAAACTTCTTCCTTCCGCTCTGTTTGGTCTTCTTGTGGTCTTTTCCCTGAAAAACACCTCTGTTCTGTCAGGCAATCACGGCATTCCTGAACTTGTTTCCGTACTCACTGTTATTCTGATCCATCTGTGGAAAAGGCAGATGATCCTTTCCGTTGCAGCCGGAACCTTTGTTCACATGCTGCTGGTCCAGCTGGTCTTTTAGAATAAACCGGAACCTGAAGATTCTTCAGCCATAAATCCGGACATAAAAAAGCCTGCTTTTCAGCAGGCTTTTTTATAAACAATGTGTTTCTTACGCTTTCCACAGTCCGTGAAGATTGCAGTATGCATAAACAGCCAGAACCTTCTCTCCGTCGCAGAGAGTGAAACAGGCTTCCGGTTTGTCCGCAGGTGTAAGGGACCTGACCTGATTTCCCTTATCTGTCTGCAGCCATATAAACTGAATAAAATGAGGTTCTGTCATAGGATGAGCCACAGAACCGACTGCAGCAGAAACAGTGTTTCCTTCCTGCTTAACAGCAGGGACATGTTTTTCATAAGCACCGTCAGATGTTCCAGGAACAAGTTCCCTCATGGGAGCTCCGCAGCAGACAACAGGAACTCCGCTGTCAATTATCTTCACCACAATGTTTCCGCAGTGTTCACAGACATAAAATTTTGGTTCCATACAGATTCCTCCTTTTTTCAGTTTCAGAAATTTTAAGCATTTTTAGTAATTTTCAGCATGAATTTCAAAGTAGCTCTGCGGATGTGCGCATACAGGGCATACTTCCGGAGCCTTTGTTCCTACAACTATGTGACCGCAGTTACGGCATTCCCATACCTTAACTTCGCTCTTAGCAAAAACAGCAGCAGTTTCAACATTTTTAAGAAGTGCACGGTAACGTTCTTCGTGAGCCTTTTCTATTGCTCCTACAAGACGGAACTTTTCTGCCAGTTCAGGAAATCCTTCAGCCTCTGCAGTTTTTGCAAAACCGTCATACATGTCTGTCCACTCAAAGTTTTCACCCTCTGCTGCTGCTGCAAGATTCTTTGCAGTATTTCCGATGCCTTCCAGTTCCTTAAACCACATTTTTGCATGTTCTTTCTCGTTCTCTGCAGTCTTCAGGAAAATGGCTGAAATCTGCTCATACCCTTCCTTCTTTGCAACGGATGCAAAATAAGTATACTTGTTTCTTGCCTGAGACTCGCCTGCAAAGGCTGTCTGTAGATTCTTTTCTGTCTGAGTACCTGTGTACCTGCTCATTTTTTCCTCCATTATGGATATAATATATTTTCAAATCAAAGGGGTCTGAAGTCAGACGCCGGATGTTTGCACCAGGGGCAGATAAAATCCGAAGGAAGAGTTTCTCCCTCATAGATATATCCGCATATTGAACATACAAAACCCTTCTTTTTCTGAACAGAAAAAGAAGCCCCGCTGGTCCCTGCAGCTTCTGTATTACCAGCTGCAGTACTGTCAGTCATATTAAAAACTGCTTTTGTGTCCATGTCCTTCCTCCTTTTCCCTGCATTCATCACAGAGATAAAATACTTTCAGGTCATAGAATTTTATATTTAAATGAAGATCATTACGGAACTTTTCCGTATAATCATTCAGATAGATATCTGATATTTTTCCGCACTGCAGGCATACAAGATGATCATGCCTTTTGATTTTGTCATATCTTTCAGGCTGACCTTCTATTACTATTCTTCTTACAAGACCGTCCTTGCAGAGAGTATTCAGATTATTGTAAACAGTAGCCAGAACCATTTTTACAGATTTGTTTTTCAGCTTCATGAAAATCTCTTCTGCTGTAAGGTGTTCATATGATTCGTTTATGATATCCAGAATCACTCTGCCGTTGGCTGTCATGGTTTCCTCTGTTGTAATTGGTTTAATTCTAAAACAGATTCATTTTTTGTCAAGCTTCATAATCATGCATGGGAAAATTTTTCAGAATCTGACTATGCGCAGTTCAAATCCTGTTTCCGTCAGTTCCATCCCGGAAACTTCTGCAAATTTTTTCATGCCGGAACGGGTTTCAAAGGCAATCATATCCGGTTCATTCCGGTACATGTCCATAATTCGCCTCAGTCTGGAGCCGTTAAGTTCCTTTCCTGCAAGAACAAAACATTCCTCCGGCCCGGCCTCTTCCAGAAAAGCCTCTGCCCCCCTGTAATTTCTGTCATTAATCAGCATCACAGGTTCAATAAAATCATAGCTTTCCCTGGCTTTTCTGAAGGAATCAGTCTTTGTGAAAATCTGGAAAAACCGGTATGTGCATCCGTCCCTGAAACTGTTGAAAAGATCCATCCTGCTTAAAATACTGTCCTTCATAAAAAAACAGGCCATCTTTTCCAGAGGTTCCTCATCATACAGAACATCGCTGTAAAAAATAAAAGTATAAAGGATATCCTCAGGAAGACCTTTAAGCAGTCTCTCCATTCCCTGCAGCATAACAGGCTCATCGGAACATACTATATGAAAATCAAAGCAGGCTGTTTCCGTCAGATTTCTGTACCTTTCCGGATTCCAGTTCTCTTCGTTCCTTCCGTCAAATGAAACAGCCCTGACAAGCTCCCCTTCATCTCCAAGTGTAAAATCAGGAAGGGATATAATGCTCTGACCAAAACCTGTGCTTATTTCCAGATCATCAGCCGCAGCCTTTATATCCCCGATATTCATTCCCCATCCGTCCAGATAGAAATAGGGAGCTTTTTTCTGATAGCTGATTCCCAGAGCATCCGCTTCTTCACGGATGGCTGTTCCGGGAAGAATCATCAGCGGATACAGCTCAATGTTTTCACCGAATCCCAGGGAAACCAGCCTTTCTGCAGTCTTATGAAAACTTTCAGGAGAATCTCCCGGCAGTCCGGGGATTATGCCTATTTTTAAATCTATTCCGGCCTCCTTCATAAAGCTCATTCCGCGGATCTCCTCTTCCGGATCCGAATTCCGCCGGACCCGTTTCAGCACATCCGGATTCAGAGTCTGAAGTCCGACTTCCATGCTGTTGAAACCGGCCCTTTTCAGAAGGCCGGCTGTATCCCTGTCAATCCGGTCAGCCCTCATCTCCGTATGCAGAGAGATGCCGAAATTGTTTTTTTCTAGAATTTTCAGCCGGCTTATAAAATCCCTGGACCTGTCAAAGGCAGGAGAAAGAATATATATTTCCGAAATCCTTTCATACTGTTCCATGGCCTTCAGCAGAGTACTGAAGGGCAGTTCCCTTACACCCGGACAGTTTCTTGAATAGTAGCAGTAGCTGCACCTGTAGGGACACCCTCTGGTCATTTCAATAAAGACTGACGAGTCTGGCATTGGTTCAAGAAAACCTGCAGTAAAAGGTTCAACAATTCTTTCTGCAGGCAGCAGTTCACCGGCAGGCTGAACAGCCAGAGGGTTTCCGTTAATCTCCCTGATATACGGTCCTGAATCCTTACCGCCAAGAAAAAGCTGAAAAAACCATTCCCCTTCTCCGCTGATAAACAGATCCACACAGGATCTCTTCTCTGCAAAAACAGCAGATCCGGAGGCGATCTCCGGGCCTCCGAAAAGCACAGTACAGGAGGGCATCCGGGCCTTCAGCATCTCCGCAATCCTCAGACTTCTTTCTGCATTCCACAGATATGCTGTAAAGCAGACAATATCCGGGGCTCTTTTCACCACATAGGAAACAATGATTCTGTCCGAGGCAAAATTAGCCAGCATATATGGCAGCTGTTCAATATGCTGATCCCTGCTGATAAATGTTTTTATGAAGGCAGTAATCACTGCCCCTGCATAGGGAACATTTCCCTGAATATATCCCATGGCATGATCAGTCAGGGGAAGCTGAATAAACATAATGGATTTTTCTTTCATGGCCATATTCTGTTTTTCCCTTTATGTATGTCCATTAAAAAAGATTGCATTAATCAGGGGAGAAGCTCTTCTGTAACTGAGGTTAAAAATGTGGAATAATTCCAGATTCGCAGAAGAATATGACAGAAGACTTGCCGCAGAAGGCTATCCGGGAAAGCTGCTTGATATTGTCATGAATGAAATCAGCGGGGCACGGTCCGTTATTGACTGCGGAGCTGGTTCCGGTTTCTTTTCCGTTCCTCTGGCAAGAGCAGGTTTTGATGTGACTGCTGTGGAGCCGTCACAGACCATGGCCTCTCTTTTTAAAAACAAAATGCGTCCGGGGGAGAAACTGTCTCTTCATATTTCCGGTGACCGGTGGCTGGACTGGAAAGGCCCGAAAGCTGATGCTCTCATTGCAGTCCATGTAATGTATGCAGCCGGTTCCCCTGCGGAAACAGTGGCAAAAATGCATGCCTGTGCCGGGAAAACAGTAATCCTTACTGTAAATGAAGATCTCAGTGCTGAAACTATTGTTGAAAAAATCCGTGGAGCTCTTAGTTTTCCTGTAAAATACAGAGCCCCTCTGAATCTTGAACAGCACATAGAGGCACTGGGAATACCTTTTTCCCGCCGGAATTACGATCAGACAAGGTTCTCCCGTTTTACTGACATAGAACAGGAGGCTGACTACTATACTTTTCACCTGGGGCTGGATGCCTCCTGTAAGAAAACTGTACGCAGCGTCATAGAAAAAGAACTGACAGAAGATGCTGACGGATATGTGCTGAAATTTGTTTATCACGATACGATGTTTACTTTTAATTAACTCTTATAAAGAGTTTTATATTTTTAGCAGTGAAGGATCAAAATGCAGAGAAGTTATGATATCATAGTTGTGGGAGCAGGACATGCAGGAGTTGAAGCAGCTCTTGCCGGAGCCAGGATGGGGTTCTCAGTTCTTATGCTCACAGGGAACCTTGACACCATTGCACAGATGAGCTGCAACCCGGCAGTCGGAGGACTTGCAAAAGGCCATCTTGTGAGAGAAATTGATGCTCTGGGAGGACAGATGGCAAAAACCATCGATGCCACCGGAATCCACTTCAAAATGCTCAACCGCAGCCGGGGGCCTGCAGTATGGGCCCCCAGAGCCCAGGCCGACAAAAAGGCCTACCAGTTCATGATGAAATCCGTTCTGGAAAGAGAAAAAAACATCACACTTATCCAGGATATTGCAGACAGCCTTATTACAGAAAACGGGGAAATAAAGGGGATCCGCACCCGCCGGGGACAGGAACATCTGGCTTCAAAAGTAATACTGACAACCGGAACTTTTCTGAAGGGACTTATACACATTGGCTCCTATCAGGAAAAAGCAGGAAGGCTTGCAGACTTCTCTGCAGAACATTTATCTGATTCTCTGGGGCAGGAAGGATTTCCCATCCTCCGGCTCAAAACAGGAACACCTCCCAGAATCAATCTGAACTCAATAGATTTTGACCGCTGCGAAATCCAGTATCCGGACAGTGATCCTCTTCCTTTCTCCTGGTCCACAGACACAATCACACAGGAACAGATTCCCTGCTGGGTTACATACACATCAAAGGAAACTGCAGAAATAATAAAGACAAACCTTCATCTGTCACCGCTCTATTCCGGGGTTATCAGAGGAATAGGCCCAAGATACTGTCCGTCAATCGAAGACAAGATCGTACGTTTTGCAGACAAGCCCAGACATCAGCTGTTTCTTGAACCGGAAGGGAAAAACACAAACGAAGTCTATGTAAACGGTTTCTCCAGTTCTCTTCCGGAGGATGTTCAGCTTCAAATGATCAGAACCGTTCCGGGTCTTGAAAACGTAAAGGTTATGAGGCCATCCTATGCCGTGGAGTATGACATGGTTCCCCCCACAGAGCTTATGCCTTCTCTTGAAACAAAAAGGATCCGCGGACTCTACCATGCAGGCCAGATCAACGGGACATCCGGATACGAAGAGGCTGCAGCCCAGGGGCTTGTTGCCGGAATTAATGCAGCCCGTTCCCTTCAGGGAAAAGCTCCAATGATTCTTAAAAGATCCGAAGCCTATATCGGTGTTCTTATTGATGATCTTATTACAAAAGGAATTACCGAACCATACCGCATGTTTACATCTAGAGCCGAACACAGGCTTCTCCTGCGTCAGGACAATGCAGACAGAAGGCTCATGAAATACGGATATGAAAACGGCCTGGTGGACAGGGAAACCTTTGAAAAAATGGAAAGGAAGTATCAGTCCATTGACGGCATCATTTCAGGTCTCAAAACCACGACTGTTCACATTACAGAAGAAAAGGCAGAACAGTCTGACGGCATCCTTGTTAAAGGAACCTTCCCTGTAGACTCACTCATCCGCAGGCCGGAAGTCCGTCTTGAACAGATAACAGACATTATAGACATATTCATTCCGAAAGAACATCTCCCTGTAGTGGAAATGGAGATTAAATATGAGGGCTACATAAAAAGGGATCTGGAAAAAATAAAAAAAATGGAAAAATCCGACGGGATTCCAATCCCGGAAGATATGGATTATGATTCCATAGAAGGACTCCGGACAGAGGCAAAAAACAAACTGAAAGCAGTAAAGCCTCTTACTGTAGGACAGGCATCCAGAATCTCCGGCGTAGACCCTTCCCATATTGCAATCCTTCTGGTTCATCTGGAGGCTCTCCGGAGAAAAGAAAGGCAGCAGATTCCGGACAGAAACAAATAATTACAGGAGGTTCCACGTGGAACATAACAGATCAGATATCATTCCAGACAAATACGGGCTTCAGTTATCTGAGGGACAGAAACTTCTTCTCAGCTGCTTTGCCGATGCTGTTTTCCGGTCCGGTGAAAAATTCAACCTGACCGGCCATAAGACTATGGAAGCCATCATGTCTGATCTGGTAATAAACAGCATTCTTCCGCTGAAAAACATCACTGTTCCACGTGGAACAGAAGCACTGGACATGGGGACAGGAGCAGGAGTCCCTGGAATTCCCCTGGCAGTAATCAGGCCGGACATCAGATGGACACTTATGGATTCCAGCATCAAAAAAACAGAATTCATAAACCGGTTTATTCAGGAAAACGGTCTCGGGAATGTACAGGCAGTAAACGGCAGAATCGAAGAACTTGCCTTGCTGCCTGAATACAGGTTCAGATACGGACTGATCGTAACCAGAGCCATGGCATCCCCATATATTTGTGCAGAGCTGGGGACATCATTCATGAAAAAGAAAGGGATGATGTATCTTTATACTCGGCTGAAAGAAGAAGACCTGTCAAAAGAAACAGGAAAGCATCTGGGGAAATGCGGACTTATGCCGGCCGGATCAGAAGAAAAGAACGCTGCAGGGACAGAAACAGGGATCCTGCTCATAAAGAAAAAAGATTCTCCGTCAGATTATCCGAGAAGATATTCCGTCATAAAAAGGGAAGCTGCAAAAGCAGAAGCTATCCGTGCACAGAAGCCATTCTGAAAGCATCTCTGTCAGAAATACCGTACTCCCACATAATAATATCCTCCATATTCTCCCTGCACCGGACATATGTTCCGGTTCCGGGAGGTCCGTCATACAGAATTGTATCCGACAGCAGCTTGAGACGGTTCTGTGCGTCAGGGGAAATTTTCTTTATTGGAAGCCTTTCCAGATTGCTTCTCAGAACTTTTAATGTAAAGAAACTGTTCTCATAGTAGTACTGGAGAACCCTGGAATTAAGAACAGCTGCAATAGATTCCAAATTGATGCCTTCCAGAAGAGAATCTTCCGGGATAAAGCCGTTTACATTGTTAAGAGAATACCTCCCTGATCTGTCTATGGCAAAGGTAAGATTTTTCCCTATGAATCTGTAGAGAATCTTGTTCTTTGCAAGATAAAGGTCTTTTGGTGCACTCTGCTGAAGAACCGAGGGATCGAAGCGGAAATAATGGCTGCTGAAGCCTATATGAAAAGGATTAAGATCCCTGCCTGTAATTATAGGATCAGGATAATCTTCCGACTGAACACTGCTGATAAATCTGTGGTTGTCTCCGGTAACGATTCCAAGATAAAACCGTGCTCCGTCTGCCAGGGAAAAATCGCTGCCTGTTTCTATTGCAGAAATGAGATTTACCGCCTTCCTGCTGTAGTTGATATTGAAAACAGTATCCCGGGAAGAAGAAAAGGCAGCCTGTGGAATGACCTGTTCAGTGGGACCTGCAGAGTCATCACCCCTGTGTATGTGAACTATGTTTGAACTTTCCTCCGCAGGAAGAGACCTGACGCGAACCATAAATGAAACAGAAGGAGCAAAAACATTCCGAAACTGTTCTCCCCAAACCGTCAGATTCAGAATGTCCGTATGATCACATATAAACTTTCTTGAAACCCGGTGAGCCTTTATGTTCAGATAAGCCTCAGGGACAAGGAAACTGAGGATTCCTCCCGGCTGAAGGAAATCACAGGCTCTCTCTATAAACAGAGTGAAAGTATTGATTCCGGAAGAAGAAGAAAGATAGCTGCTTCTGAAAAAAGCCTTCTGTTCCGGAGACAGCTTCCCTCCCCAGGGTGGATTTCCTGCTATAATATTAAAGCTGGTACAGGCAAAATCCGCAGCAGCTGTTCTGTCCAGAAAATCACAGCAGGTTATATGAACATCTTCAGGTCTGCAGCCCGACACTGCAGCAAGATTGTATTTTGCAATGCGCACAGCAGTTTCATCTGAATCCGCTCCGTAAAGGCAGAATGAAATTATATGTTCGGAAGCAGTTTTGCGGGAGATTCCGGCTTCAGTAAATTTTTCCAGCAGATACTCATAGGCTTTCAGCAGGAACTGACCAGAGCCGCAGGCCGGATCCAGGATTTTAAGTTCCGGAAAAGGAACAGAAGAAGACAATATCGATGAACGGACAATATACTCTACAATAGAGCCTGGAGTAAAGAACTGACCTTTTTTCTTCCGGTCGCCGTCAAACTGAAGCTGCTGATAAACATATCCAAGAATATCACCGTCAGAAAGAATATCCCAGTGATTAACAAGTTCTCTGAGTTCAGTAAGAGATTCATCAGATTCGGAGGAAAAAGAAAAAGGGAGCAGCTGGGAAGATGACATTAAAAAACTGACTGCGGAAGAAATAAACTCTTCAGACTGCCCGTCCGAATTTAAAGGAAAAGATGCAAGAATACGTGAAATACGATAATCTACATACTTTGAATGACGACGGAGATATGTTTCAGTTCTTTTTTTCATTCTGATATCCTTATCGTCACAGAGAGCGGGTTTGCTTTATTTAACTATTTGCTGTTGACATTAAAAAAGGATTTATTTTAAAGACGAAAAGGAGACAAATATGGCAACAGTGGGAATTCTTACAGCAAGCGACAGATCATCAAGAGGAGAACGGGAGGATCTTTCCGGTCCTGTAATCAGAGAATGGGCTGCAAAAATGGGATATTCGGTGGCAGAGGAAATTATTGTTCCGGATAATACTGAAGACATCAGAAATGCTCTAATTAAAATGTGCGATGAAAAAATCAGCCTTGTTCTCACAACCGGAGGAACAGGTTTTTCTCCCAGAGACAACACCCCGGAAGCAACCAGGTCAGTTCTGGAAAGGGAAGCTCCTGGCTTTGCAGAAGCCATACGCTCTGCATCTCTGAAAATTACCCCCCATGCCATGCTTTCAAGGGCTGTTTCCGGAATCAGAGGAACTTCCATTATCATCAACATGCCGGGAAGCCCGAAAGCAGTTAAAGAAGCCCTTGAAATTATTGAAGCAGCTGTGCCTCACGGAATCAGTCTTCTTGAAAATAAAGTAACTGACTGCGGACAGGCCGTTAAATGAAACTGGTTATTCAGAGAGTTTCCGGAGCAGAACTGAGAACAGACGGAAAGCTGATTTCTGAAATCGGTCCGGGACTCTGCGTTTATACAGCAGTCGGCAGAGGGGATACCAGAGAACAGGCTGACTGGCTGGCAAAGAAAACGGCAGGACTGAGAATTTTTGAAAAGAACGGGAAGATGGGAGCATCTGCTCTGGACCGTGGCTTCGAAGTTATGGTAATCTCCCAGTTTACCCTTTACGCAGACACTTCCCATGGAAACCGGCCTGGTTTTTCCGGAGCAGAAGATCCGGCTGCAGCAGAAGAGCTTTACGAATATTTTATAAAAAAACTGAGTGAACAGGGCCTTACTGTAAAAAAAGGAATCTTCGGGGCAGACATGAAGATTTCCCAGCTCAATGACGGTCCTGTAACTATTATTATGGAACGGTAATATTATGGATCTGAACCATCCTTCACATGAACTTTACGATCTGGACAGACACCTCATCCTTTCCGGCAGCCTTGCCTACCAGCTGACTGCTGCAGACAAAAACACACTGCTCCAGAATGTTCACAGAATAATTCTGGATGGATGTTATTTTTCCGAAACAGACAGCAGACTGCTTCTTGACTCCCTTGACTACATCCGGGACGCCTACGGAAACAGACACCGCCGCCTGGGACCGCCGGCTGTCCTTCATCCCATAAGAGCAACAGCAATGATGGCAAGAGCAGTAGCCCCTTCTCCGGATATTCTGGATCTGCTGGGAGTTCTGTTTCATGACAAACTGGAAGATCTTCCGGAATCAGAATACAGAAACGACTCCCCCGGGACCTTTGACATTCTGGAGGAAAGATTCCATGCCATTCTGGACAGAATCGAACCTGCAGACAAGGAAACTCTGAAACAAAGACTTGCAGCCCTTACCATAAAACCGGGACAGACATACAATGCCTATGTGGCAGATATGCTTGATCATGCGGTTGCTGATACAGGAACCCTGAGATGCAAACTTGCAGACAGGCTGGACAATACCATGGACATGAGGCTTGACTATCAGGATACCCTTCACGGAACTAATTTCTACAAAGTAATATTCAATACCATGCTGTCCTTAAAAAATCCCGCCACTCCTGCAAATATGAAGCACCCTATTAAAAGTGAAATGAACGGGGAACAGAGACTGAGACAGCTTTTTAAAAACATCGTGCTTCTTTCCCTTATCAGAAGGAGCGGCAAATTTTCTATGGGACAGGACAGTGTGATTGATGAACTCTGTTCCTCCCTTGTGACAGCAACCAGCCTTGAGGCTCAGAGAAACATCCTTCATATTTTTAACTTCCATATGACTGATGTTTCCATGCAGAGAGATGCCATCAGACATGCAATGGAATACTGCCAGCACGGAGGCATAGAAAAGGTTACATCTTCTTCTGAAAACTATTCACTGGACGGACTTTTTCAGTATTTCGCAAGACCAAAAAGTTCTGCTGTAAACTGCGAAAAGTTTATGAACTTCTATGACAACAAGCAGCTTATGGTTCAGGCCTGCTTTGCCTTCATGGCAATATGTGCCAGATTCAATGCTGATCCGGATTTTTATGTTCAGGGAATAACCAGGGACAGCATCAGTCCGGAAGATCGGTGACAGCTTCCCTGTCCCTGTAAAGGATTCTGTATCTTCCGGGAACCGGTCCGTTCATGACAGCAATGCCCTTAAGGAAACCGGGCACACCTGCATCCTCATGACGAATCCCAAGAAAGTGTTCCCTTAAAGACATAATATTCCTGTCATGGGTAACATTTATAAAAACGGCTTTTCCGGAGGAAAGCTGATTCACGGATACACGGAGCATCCGCAGGGCAAATTCATGAAAAGAAATCATTAAACCAGGTCTGATTCTTTCTTCCATCCACTCCCGGACAAAGGAATCACCAAGCCTTTCCATTTCCCGGACAAGATCCTGACGATTCCCTTTTAATGCAGCTCCTCCCAGTTCAGGAACAGGACCTTCAAGAGAGGCCTGTCCGCCTCTGCTCTTTATTCCCTTAAAAATTTCCTCTGCCGTTTCACGGCATCTGTCCACAGGACTGTGAAAAATCCGGACAGGAAGGAGTGCAGAAAAAGTTTCACCAAAACGGAAGGCGGAAAGTCTGCCTGCCGGGGTCAGAGGGACAAGAAGACTGTCTGATTTAAAATCCAGTTCATATCTTTCTGCGTGACGGATAAAAATGGAAGCCGGAGAATCAAAAGGAATAAAAGGATAAAAGCTGTCCAATCAGAACTCCGACTTGAACATCTCTTCGTTGAAAATCTCGTAGGAATATCCCTGTTCTGTAAGGAACAGCTGTCTGTTATGAGAAAATTTTTCTTCCAGAGAATTGGATGTCACAATAGTGTAGAAATAGGCCCTGTTGTCATCCGGTTTTGGTCTGAGAATTCTTCCGAGGCGCTGAGCCTCCTCCTGTCTGGAACCGAAAGTACCGGAAATCTGAACAGCAACATTTGCATCCGGAAGGTCAATGGAAAAATTAGCAACCTTGGACACCACAAGAGCCTTGATCTCTTCTTCCCTGAATCTTCTGTACAGTTCCTCTCTTTCAGGAACAGGAGTGGAGCCTGTAATAAGAGGAAAGCCCAGTTTTTCTGCAAATTCCTTAAGCTGGGATATATACTGCCCTATTATGATAATATTGGCATTTGAATGCTTTTCTACTATTTTCCTGACAAGATCAAGCTTTCTGGGATTCTCTGCTGCCATGCGGAATTTTTCTCTTTCGCCGGAAATACTGTAGGAAAGCCGGAGATCATCAGGAAGATCCGTACGTATTTCAATACACATGGCTTTGGCAATCCATCTGCTTTTTTCCAGAGTTTTCCATGGCATATCATATTTCTTTGGTCCGATGAGGCTGAATGCATCCGTTTCCAGACCGTCCTCACGGATAAGAGTTGCTGTAAGCCCAAGACGTCTTCTGGACTGGATTTCAGATGTCATCCGGAAAACAGGTGCCGGCAGAAGATGAACTTCATCATATATTATAAGTCCCCAGTTCTGCTTTGTAAAAAGTTCAAAATGCTCAAAGGGACCGTTCTTTTTCTTCCTGTATGTCAGAATATTGTAGGTGGCAATGGTTATTGGTTTTATATCCTTTTTTTCACCGGAAAATTCACCGATCATTTCCGGCTGAACATCAGTCTTGTCCAGAATTTCATCCTTCCACTGACGGAGAGCAACAGTATTGGTTACAAGAATGAGAGTGGCCGTTTTATGAAGAGCCATCTCCCCTATTCCAACAATGGTCTTTCCAGAACCGCATGGAAGAACAATAATGCCGCTTCCTCCTTCAGAGGATCCGTTCCTGTAGAAAGCATGAATGGCACTCTGCTGATAGTCGCGTATCAGGAATTCGCCTCCCCTGAGACAGCAGGTTCTGAGATTAATTTCACAGGGATCTCCGTCTTCATAGCCTGCCAGATCCTCCACAGGAAAACCTATTTTTATAAGAGCCTGTTTTATGTGACCTCTGTAATTGGGACGGACCCTGAGAGTATTGGGATCGGGTCTGTCTTCTATAAAAGGCTGAACTTTTTTGTGATTTATCAGTTCATTAAGCAGAATATCATCTTCAGAAATAAGAAGAAGCTCCCCCTCAGACTTTATAAGTTTAAGAAGTCCGTACCTGCGCATCTGCTCACGGATTGTAACTATGACTATTTCAGGAATTTCATATCTGGAAAAATTCTCAAGCCTTTCAATGATGTCATTATAAGAAAGACCGGAAGTAGCTGCATTCCACAGGGAAAGAGGACTTATTCTGTAGGTATGAATATGTTCAGGACTCTTTTCCAGCTCTGCAAAGGAAGCTACAGCATCAGCAGCAGCTTCAAAATCAGGATTATTTACTTCAAGCAGCAGAGTATTGTCGCTTTGAACAATTAGAGGTTTTGGCATAAGAGATCCCTGTCCGAATATTTCTCAACGTTCATATTCAGACAGAAAAGCCTTGTCAAGAAATAATCAGTTTACAGAGCCCCTTGGATAAAGATATTTTTCAGTTTCTATAAGAGAAAGCATGTCTTCCACCGGATCCGACAGATCAGTGGTGATGAATTCCGAGCCGAAGCTTTCTCCTGATGATGCAGGGATCTCCATAGTTGTCAGACCGAACCAGACGCTCTGAATCCACATCTGAAGAAGAACAGCCCTGGAGTCTTCAATAAGGTCCATCTGGGAAAGGGCAGAAGGTCTGACAGCAAGGATTCCAGAAAGAGGATCCGTAAGATCCAGACCTGAAGCATCTTTCAGGGCATCGGAAATGATTTCTTCTGCCTGAATCAGTTCAGGAGAAAACTCCTCTGCCTTTTTGTTTTCAAGAATTCTGCTGCAGGAAACGATATCATATCCGTAATTCATATTGCTCCGCAGTTCAGCCGCATCCTTTGCTGGATTATCATTATCCGGATCAAGATAAATGAGAAGATCATATTCCAGATCACGGCCGTATTCATAACCAGTAACAAAGCAGGCACCAAAACCAAGATGGAGTGCGTGCTTTATGGATTTTATCCCTTCAGCAGACTGAATAATCTCGCTGCTCCCGTCATCGGAGGCATCATCAACTATAAGAATATCCGCATCAGGAATACCCTGAATCTCCTGCAATCTTTTTGCAAAAAAAGGACGGTTGTTATAAACAGGAATAATAAGAAGTGTTTTATCTGCCATATTAAAGCTCCAGCTTAAGATCTCCGGGACGGATCCATCCGATCTTTCTTAAAACAAGACCTGCTGCCCAGCACAGGATTCCCGGAAGAATAAAACATACAGCAGCAAGACCTGTCCAGTCAAAAAGAGTTACTGATGACATTGTTCCGGCAGAAATATCTTTCATCCAGCCTGTATATATACCTATCTGCCCGACAAAACCACAGGTTCCCATTCCTGCAGC
>JAZRYV010000159.1:0-8734 GCA_045600925.1 Spirochaetota bacterium | reverse complement strand
AGTGGTTTCCACAGGCCCTAGTTTCGGATGGGCTTCCAGGAAAAAGCCGTCTGCACCTGTGGAAATATTCAGAAGTCTGGCAGTCCTGCCTGCCTCTTCCGAAGGTCTCATGCCTGCAGCCAGTACAACAAGATCAGCCGGTTCTTCATAGATTTCGTCCAGCAGGGTATCTTCTGCTTTTATCATCAGCCTGCCGTCTTTCCTGTATATTTCGGAAACATTTCCCCGTCTGTAAATGATTCTGTTTCGCTGAACTTTTTCGTAGAATTCTTCGTGTCCACGGCCAAAGGCTCTTACATCTATGTAGCAGACTGTGATTCTTGCATCAGGCAGAGCTTCCCTTGCTGCAAGGGCCTGCTTTGCCGAGGCCATGCAGCAGACTCTTGAACAGAAATCCGCACCGACTGTTTTATCTCTTGATCCGACGCACTGAATAAAGACAATGTTCCGAGGCTGCTTCCCGTTTACAGTGAATCCCTTTTCTCCGGCTTCCTTTGCCAGAGCTTCAAATTCCATGCCTGTTATGACTTCCGGATATTTTCCGTAGCCAAGTTCCGGCTTTGCTGAAGGATTGAACAGACTGTATCCTGTGGCGAGAATCAGAGCTCCTGTCCTGATAGTCTGTTTTTCTCCTGCAGCTGAGGTGACAGCAACATCAAAATTGCCTGTATATCCGCTGACGGATGAAATAGTGCTTTCTGTAAGCAGGGTAATATTCCTGCTGTTTTTTATTTTTTCTGTTTTCTGTCTGATGAGTTCCTCTCCGCTCATCATATCCGGGAAAGTTTTAAAAATGCAGGCAGCATGTCCTCCGGGAGTTTTTTCTTTTTCAACTAGATATACACGAAAGCCTGCATCTGCAATATCCAGGGCGGCCTGCATTCCTGCAATGCCTGCTCCGGCAACAACAGCTGACGGGGTAACCGGAACCTGTCCCGGAATCAGCTGGGCATCCTGCATGACTTTTGCCACAGCAGCTGCAACCAGAATCTTTGCTTTTTCTGTGGCAGCTGTTCCGTCTGAATTGACCCAGGAAACATTTTCCCGTATGTTGGCTCTTTCAAGACGGTAGGGATTCATGCCTGCCTTTTTTACCGTGTTCATAAAGGAGCTCTGGTGCATATTGGGGGAGCAGGATGCAATCACTATACGGTCCAGTTTAAAGGCTTCAATATCCGCTTTTACCATTTCCTGTCCGGGATCCGAGCACATGTATCTGTAATCTTTTGCTGTTATAACACCGGGAATCTTTGCTGCAAAACGGGCCACTTCCTCAACATCGATTACCCCTGCAATATTCTTCCCGCAGTGGCATATATATACTCCGATTCTCATTGCTGCTCTCCTGAATCCCGGGTCTGTGCCATGACTATGCAGGCCATGGCTGCTGCAGCACTGGCCTGTGCAACAGAATCCGGTATGTCCTTCGGTCCCTGGCAGCAGCCTGCCATGAAGATTCCTGGAACAGGTGTTTCCACTGCTCCGGTCTTCCTGTCTTTTTCCAGAAAGAAGCCGTCATCTGCCACAGGAATATGCAGTGTTTCTGCCAGCTCTGCAGTGCCTGGAGCAGGTCTCAGTCCTGTTGCCAGAACCACCAGATCCGCATCTTCCTCATATACTGTTCCTGTAAGCGTATCCTCTGCTTTGACTGCCAGTTTGCCGTCCTTCCTGTAAATCTCTGATACAGTTCCTCTTTTGTATATGACACCGTCTCTCTGGACTCTTTCGCAGAATTCTTCATATCCCTTGCCGTAGGCCCTTATGTCAATGTAGCAGACAGTGACCCTTGCATCCGGGATCTTGTGTTTAATGTACCAGGCCTGTTTTGCAGTGTACATGCAGCAGACTCTGGAACAGAATGGGGCATTTACAGTACAGTCTCTGGATCCTGTACACTGTATGAATACAACATTTTTGGGTTCACGGCCGTCAACAAGGATCCGTCCTTCGGTGGGGCCTCCGGCCTGATCCAGTCTTTCCAGTTCCAGAGCTGTCATGACATTTGAAAATTTTCTTCTGCCAAGCTCCGGCTTTTCATCAGGATTAAAAACATCAAAACCTGTGGCAACCACAACAGCAGCCACATCCCTTTCTTCTGTTTTCCCCCGGTCACGGTGCCTCATGGCCTTTGCATCACAGACTTTTATGCATTCAAAGCATTCTGTACAGCCTTCCGGACTTTTGTCTATGCAGTAGACTGCAGGAACAGCCTGCGGGAAGGTAATATATGATGCCTTTCTGGTGCTCATGCCGAAATCCCATTCATTCTTCATTATGACAGGACAGACTCTGGCACATTCTCCGCAGCCAGTACATTTTGCTTCGTTGATATATCTGGGCTTTTTCTGAATGACAGCATGAAAGTTTCCTTTTTCACCTGTAAGCTCAGTCACCTCTGCGTATGTAATAAGTTCAATGTTCGGATGAGAGGCAATTTCAACCATTTTTGGAGTGCCGATGCACTGAGGGCAGTCCAGTGTTGGGAAGACTTCGGAGTACTGAAGCATGTGTCCTCCCAGTGACGGTTTCTTTTCCACCAGAACCACTTTAAAGCCGGCATTGGCAATATCCAGGGCGGCCTGCATTCCTGCTATTCCGCCTCCAATTACAAGTGTCGTATTGTTCATAGTTCAGCTTAAAGAGCTTCTGCTGCCAGCTCCCCTATATCTTTTATCTGTATCTTATCTGCAAAACCGGCTGTTTTGACTGCATCTTCCAGTGTGAGCATGCAGAACGGACAGGCGGTTGCTATTATATCCACACCCATTTCCGCAGCATCCCTGATCCGTCTCTGAGCAAGTCTTTCCCCCGTTACGGATCCTTCCAGCCACATTCTTCCTCCTCCGCCTTCGCAGCACAGGCTGGTTTCTCTGGATCTGTCGAACTCCACATATTCCAGTCCTGGTATGGCTTTCAGGACTTCCCGCGGCTCATCATAGACACCGTTCTGTTTCCCCAGATAGCATGGATCATGGTATGCAGCCTTTTTCCCCAGGTTCTTTGTAAATGAAAGCTTTCCTGTATCCAGAAGATCAGCCAGGAACTGGGTGTAATGACGGACTTTTATGTCTTCTGTTCCGTATTTGTTTTTCAGGGCATCAAAGCAGTGCGGTGATGTTGTCACAATGTTCCGGATATTATGGTCAGTGAAAATCTGAACATTGTCCTCAACCAGCATTTCAAAAAGTCCTTCCTCTCCCATACGCCTTGTTTCGCTTCCGCAGCAGGATTCTTCAAGTCCCAGTATTCCGAAATCGGTTCCAGTTCCGTTAAGGATGCCTGCCAGGGATCTGGTGGCATTCTGGACACGGGGATCGTAGGCAGAGGCGCAGCATACGTAGAACAGCAGTTCTGCCTGTTCTCCTTCTGAAAGATCTTTTACGGCAAAGTCCAGATCCTGAGTCCATTCAGTACGTTTCTGTCTTGCTCTTCCCCAGGGATTTCCGTGTTTGTAAACGGCCTCAAGAGCATCTCTGGCAGTAACAGGTATTTCCCCTGTCTCAATCATGGCACCGCGGAGGCCTATGATAAGTTCATGGGGCTTAAGATTCCGGGGACAGCGGAGAGTACATGTGGAACAGGAGGTGCAGTCCCACAGCGGATCCGATACCTTTGTGGAAAGATCCGGGGAAACGGTTATTTCCCTGATGATTTTCCTTATGTTCAGATCGCTTTTCCCGGATTCCGGACAGCCGGCAGTACATTTCCCGCACTGCATGCATCCGAAAAGTTCAAGTTTTTCTGCCAGTTCTCTTGCATTTATCATGATCAGTCTAATTTCCCGAGTATGCTGGAAGCTATTGCGTTCTTCTGTGCTTCTCTTGTTCCTTCCACGAGTTCAAGCATTCTTGTGTCTCTGTAGAATCTTTCCACATCATTTTCGATGATGTATCCGTGTCCGCCGAAGATTTCCATTGCATCATCTGCCACTTCCACTGCCATCCTTGCCCCGTACCATTTTGCCATGGAAGACATGTACGGTGAAAGTTCATGCATGGCATCGTAGGTGGATGCTGCCTTGTAAAGAAGGAGCCTTGCTGTTTCAATCTTTGTGGCCATGTTTGCAATCTTGTGGGAAATGCTGTTGAATTTTCCTATTTTCTGGCCGAAAGCCTCTCTTGTTTTTGCGTAGTTTACTGCTTTTTCAAAAACACCCTGAGCCATGCCGACACCGGCGGCAGCGGTTTCAATTCTGAATTCAGTCAGAAAATTCATGAGTATTTTAAGTCCCTGACCAGATTTCCCAAGAAGGTTTTCCTCCGGGACTTCAAAATCGGAAAAGGATATCTGGCAGGTGTGGCTGGTGTGCCAGCCCATCTTTTCAAAGGGAGTGGCCACATAGCCGGGTTTGTTAACCGGATCTTCCAGAAGGAACATGCTCTGTCCGTGGTAGGCAGGTCTGGCATCCTGATCTGTCTGGCAGAGAACCACTGCATATCTGCACATGTCTGCATGTGTTATGAAGGTCTTTGTTCCGTTGATGATGTATCCGCCGTTTTTCTTAACTGCAGTGGTTCCAAGAGGGAAGGTTACCAGGTCTGTTCCCTTGTCCGGTTCTGTAAATGCTCCTGCAAATGGAAGACCTGTTCCTTCGCATGCTGCAGGAATTATTCGCTGTTTCTGTTCCTCTGTTCCGCTGTTCAGGACTGCCTTGAGGCCGAAAACACAGCCTCCGAGACTGAGTCCTATGCCTGCACCGACACGGCAGAGTTCTTCCACAACCAGAGCCTTCTCTGTAAGGCCGTAGCCGGCTCCGCCGTATTCCTCCGGCATGTCAATGCACAGAAAGCCCAGCTCTGATGCTTTTTTCAGAATTTCTTCCGGGAATGTGCTGTTTTTATCCAGTTCCAGCATGTATTCCCGGCTCATTTCTGCTTCGGCAAATTCTCTGACAGCTTTTTTTATATCTTTCTGTTCTTTATCCAGTTCAAAATTCATCACTTTCCACCTTTCAGTTTCAGAACTTCATCCTGAAGTCTCGGAATTATCTGAAACAGGTCTCCCACAATCCCGTAGTCAGCAACGTTGAAAACAGGAGCCTTGGGGTCTTTGTTTATGGCAATAACTGTGTCTGCTTTTACAGCTGTCACATGCTGGAAGGCTCCGCTTATTCCTACAGCCAGATAAACTTTCGGTTTAACTGTTTTTCCGGAAGTGCCTACCTGTCTTTCCTGAGGCAGCCATTTCCTGTCCACAACAGGTCTTGAGCAGGAAAGTGAGGCCCCAAGGGCTTCGGCAAAAGCTTCCATCATGGGAATATTTTTGGCATCTCCTATGCCCTGGCCTACGGAAACAAGTACATCTGCCTGGGTTATGTCCACTGAACCTGTGGCTGCTTCAATGTATTCCAGGAATTTCTTGCCGCAGTCTCCTGTCCCGTCAAAGGGAATGTCCTTTATTGCTCCGGCTTTTTCTGTCTTAAGTTCCTGAGGGAAAACACCGGAACGAAGTGTGACAAAGACCGGACCTTCTTTTTTTACGGCTACAACAGTATGCACTTTCCCGTTGTATGGCTGTCTTGTGATTTCGATTCTGCCGTCTGAAAAGCTGATGTCGGAGCAGTCGGAGACAAACGGAAGTTTCAGTGAAGCAGCAAGAGCCGGAGCAAATTCCATTCCTGTGGCAGTCTGTCCTGCAATGATCAGGGATGGTGAGTATTCCTCTATGATTCCTCTGAGAACTGTCTGATACAGTTCACCGTTAAAGTTTTCAAGGGATTCATGGGAAACGGCAAGGACTTCATCTGCCCCTTTTGAAAGAGCCTGTGCAAAAGCACCTGTATTGTTTCCCAGAACTGCAGCATATATTTTTTCCCCGGAGGAAACGGCCAGCTCTGCAGCCTTGTGAAGCATTTCAAAACTTATATCTCTTAAAACACCTTTTCTGTGTTCTGCGACAACAAAAATTCCGCTCATTATATGGTGCCTCCCTTGTCTTTGAGTATGCGGGCCAGCATGGAGGACATTTCCTCAATGCTTCCTGTAAGAAATTCCGCCTGCTTTAATGCCTCAGGCACGAACATTTCCTTTATTTCTGTGGCTGCGGGGGCCGACGGATCAAGACCCAGATCCTGCACTGTCTTTAAGGCGATTTCCTTTCTGGATGCTTTTCTGATTCCCATGATGCTCACATATCTGGGCTCGTTGATACCGGACTGAACCGTAACCAGAGCCGGCATCGGAATTTCTACTGTTTCATGCATGCCTGCTTCAAGTTCCCTTGAAACCTTAAGACTGCTGTCAGATGTTTCCAGTGATGTGGCAAGAGTTGTATATGGAAGTCCCATAAGCGAAGCCACCATCTGTCCTGTTGATCCGCAGGAGTCATCGGAAGACTGGGCTCCGAAAAGGATGAGATCGTATTTAAGATCTTTCAGGGCTGCGGCCAGAATTTCAGCTCTGGTCTGAAGGTCTGTTCCTGAACAGCCTTCATCGGAAATTCGGATGCCGTTGTCAGCTCCGGTTGCGAAGGCCCTTCTTAATACATCCTCGGAATCTTCTCCGCCCAGTGTGACTGCAGTGACAGTCCCTCCGAGTTTTTCCTTTAAGCGTACAGCTTCTTCCACTGCGTATTTGTCCCATTCGTTCAGGTCAAACGCCAGTCCTTTTGTATTGATGGATGTTCCGGCGATCTGCAGATCTGCTTCATTTGTATCCGGAACACGTTTAATGCAAACAATAATGTCCATTTTACCTCCTGTTTTCTCTTTTTATCAAACCGAGGACAGCGACCGGTTCTGATTCCTGAAGACAGGAATCAGACTCATTTTTATTTTGCATAGATTCTGATGGCAAATACTTTTTCATATTGTTTTTTTTATTTTATTATCAGAATTACTGCAGATTTTCCAGTGACTGATGTTTTATGAATTTCAGAATGACGGATATAAAAGAGCATGTTGAAATATGAAGGTCTGCCGGTTTTCCCTCTTTTTTGTGTGTTTTTCTGAAAAACAGAAAAAATTTTTATCAGAAAAAGTTGACAAAAGGTTTATATATCAGATTTAGTTTTGCTGTTGGGGAAATATTTTCCCCGGAATTCATTTAGGCAGGTTATTCCATGAAAAATCAGTACATGATTGATGTTCTTGAGACAGTCAAGAAAAGGAATGCCGGTGAACCAGAATTTATTCAGGCAGTTACGGAAGTGTTTGAATCTATCGAACCAGTAATCGATGCCCGCCCTGATTTTGTTGAAGCCGGGATCCTTGAACGCATTGTTGAGCCGGAAAGGCAGATTATGTTCCGCGTTCCCTGGGTTGATGACAAAGGAAAAGTACAGGTAAACCGTGGTTTCCGTTTTCAGTTTAATTCAGCCATAGGACCTTATAAAGGCGGACTTCGTCTTCATCCGACAGTTAATTCTTCCATTATTAAGTTCCTTGGTTTTGAACAGGTTTTTAAAAACTCTCTTACAACTCTCCCAATGGGAGGAGGAAAGGGTGGTTCTGACTTCGACCCCAGAGGCAAGAGTGACGGAGAAGTTATGCGTTTCTGCCAGTCTTTTATGACAGAACTTTTCCGCCATATAGGACCGGATACAGACGTTCCTGCAGGGGATATAGGTGTCGGCGCCCGTGAAATCGGATATCTTTTCGGACAGTACAAGAGACTTCAGAATGCCTTTTCAGGTGTTCTTACAGGAAAGAGTCTTCAGTTCGGCGGTTCCCTGATCCGTCCTGAAGCAACAGGATACGGTGCAACATACTATACTGTTGAAGTTCTGAAAGCAGCAGGAGAAGACATAAAGGGAAAGACCTTTGCAGTATCCGGCTTCGGAAATGTTGCATGGGGTGCAGTTGAAAAGATCACACAGCTGGGAGGAAAGGTTCTTACTATTTCCGGACCTGACGGCTATGTTTATGATGAAAACGGTATTTCCACTCCGGAAAAGATCAGCTTTATGCTGGATATGCGTGCTTCAGGCCATGATAAGGTTGAGGAATACGCTCAGAAATTCGGTGTTCCTTTCTTCAAAGGACAGAAGCCATGGACAGTAAAGGCTGACATCTGCATGCCATGTGCAACTCAGAACGAAGTAGGCATTGAGGATGCAAAGAACATGGTTGCAAACGGTCTTAAATACTACATCGAAGTTTCCAATATGCCTACAACAGCAGAAGCTACAGCATATCTTAAGGAACACGGTGTTCTCATTGCTCCTTCGAAGGCAGTTAATGCAGGTGGAGTTTCAGTTTCCGGTCTTGAAATGAGCCAGAACTCCATGCGCTACAGCTGGACAGCAGAAGAAGTAGATGCAAAACTTCATCAGATCATGAAAAACATCTACAATGCATGTGCCACTGCAGCAAAGACCTATGGTCTTGAAGGTGATCTTATTGCAGGTGCAAACATTGCAGGTTTCCTCAAAGTTGCAGAAGCCATGAAGGCACAGGGATGCGTATAGATCTCTGAAAAACAGGAAATACAGGGCCGGTGTTCCTCTGGAACACCGGCCTTTTTTGTATTTTCCTCATAGCCGTTCAGACCAAACGGCTCTGCTGTACTTTTTTCTATGCATATAATCACAAAATATTAATTTTTTTTGCAAAAAAACAAAAAATTTCCGGAATTTTTTAAATTTCAGACCTCCATTTACGTATTCCTTTCAGAAGCATTTTTAAACTGCTTCTCTGTCTCTTTTTTGTTGACAGATCAAAAAAACAAGGTATGTTTTTTATGAAAGAAAAAGAAAGGCATTACAGTCCCAAAAAGTATGAAGATCTGAAGTTTAC
>JAZRYV010000158.1:0-1734 GCA_045600925.1 Spirochaetota bacterium | reverse complement strand
CTTTCTGGAAAAGCTGAAGGAGAAGAATGAAAAGCTGAACAAAACCGGAAAGTTTGCAGAAAAGGTGGAAAGTCTCATAGAGGAAAACAATGCCCGTATTAAGAAGTATCCTGACATAGAATTCGATGAACGTGCCGGCATGGAAATGCGTCACTGCTTCGGTGCTCTGAATGATTTTGCCGTTCATATGTTTCCTGTGGTCAGGCTGTTCCCTGTGGACTATATAGTAAAAAGAATGTTCACGAAATTTGAGGAGCAGTTTGAATTTCTGGCTGTTCCTTCCAGAGGAAAATTCCCGAAGCGGATTGAGGATCATATTCTCCTTCTGTCCAGAAAAGGGGTTTCTTCCATTGATATTGAAAAAGCAGAGGCAGACTATCTTAAAAGCTGCGGATTTCTGCTGAATGAGATAGTTGATTTTTTTGACGGCTTTGTTCAGAATCTGTATGTTGACGGAACTGACCGCAGTGAGCCGCTGGATTTTGAAAAGCTGTACATATCTCCTGACAATGCACAGTATCTGAATGACAATTTTATGAATATGACAGTCTATGAAGCTTCTGTCAGAATACGTGAAAAAGTGGAGCAGATGATTTCAGACTTCCGTCTTGGGGCCTTTAAAAAGAAATAGTACAGGCTGTAAGAAGCCTTAATATCCATGAAAATCCTGTGAAAATCAGTAACTTATCTTTCTCCAGGTCTGCAGGACCGGTCTGGAGAAAGAATTCTGGCAGTCAGCAAATAGAAAATGAAAATGTCTACTGCCAGAAATAGTTTTCTCCTGCCACAGGATCTTCTCTAAACTCTCCGCCTGTTTTGAAGAACATATATGTTACTGCATAATCAGGAACAGAGGCAGGTACAGAAAATATTATGGTTCCATGGTCATCCGATATCTTCAGTTTTGAACATCCATAGAACATTTCATTATAGCATCCGGTTTTAAGTGCTGAGGCCTTCAGCACAGGAGCAGAAGTCAGGGATGTGCAGTTTTTGAACATTCCGCAGTAGCAGTAGTCTGCCAGAGTTTGAACAGGCAGCTCCGCAGGCTCTTTTAGTGATGAGCATCCGGAGAACATGGCACGGCAGCAGTTTGATGCCAGTGTTTTTGCCCGAAGTTTCGGAGCATAAGTCAGTTTTGAACACCCTGAAAACATGGCGTAGTAACAGTAGTTTTTCAGGTTTTCTGCCGGAAGCTCTTCAGGAACAGATTCAAGAGATTTACATCCGTAGAACATGTAATAATAACAGTAGGTATCCAGTTCTGTTGCCGGCAGTTCCGGAGCTTCAGTCAGAGAGGTGCAGTTGTAAAACATGTACATATAGGATTCATGTTTTATTGTCATGGCCGGCAGTTTCGGGGCATTTTTCAGTTTTGAACATCCGTAGAACATGCCATAGTAGCAGTATCTTGCCAGGTTTTCTGCGGGAAGTTCTTCAGGAACAGATTCAAGTTTTGAACATCCGTTGAACATATAGGTGTAACAGTATTCAGCTAAAATTTTAGCCTTCAGTTCAGGAGCTTCAGTCAGGGAAGTGCAGTTGCTGAACATATATGAGTAGCATCTTTCAGTCATGACCTCTGAAGGCAGTTCCGGAGCCTGAATTAGATTTTTGCATCCGTAAAACATGTAGTAATAACAGTAGGCAGGCGTATTTTCAGAAGGAAGCTCAGGGGCTGTTTTCAGTGCAGTGCAGCTGTAAAACATTTTTGCAAAACAGTATATAGCCATC
>JAZRYV010000157.1:0-1449 GCA_045600925.1 Spirochaetota bacterium | reverse complement strand
GGCCTTTCAAACCTTAGATCCAACGGCTCCTATTATTCAAATTCACCGTCAAAAGTTACATCCGGCCGTCTTCATCCCAGTCTCATAGAAGACCGCAGCGGAAAGCTGAAGGACGGCTTCATATTTTCCGCATCCGGACATTCTTTAAAATCTGATGATATGTCCGTGGGCAAAGGAGACTTTGCAGAAGGAGGCTCCTGCGGCCTTGAATTCAGATTTCCTTTTAAAGTAGTATTCAGAAGGATAGATGACGTAGACGGCATCACTAAAATAAATGCCGCCTTTCTTCTGCCGGAAACAGCCCGGACAGGTGAGATCGTTACAGCCGTCGATAAAAGCATTTTTACCTACCACGGCGCAGAATACACTTCTGATATTATCTATTCGAAAAGACTTGCCACCTGTCGTTTCATATCCGACGGCGTAAAAACCGATACCGGTCCCGGCAGCTGCAGCTTTGTATTCACAGAAGCAGGAATGCACACAATAAAACTCCTTGTGTCGACACCCTATGGCAATACCGGCACCTGTGAAAAAAACATATTAATAACTGATCCTGATGATCAGAGTCCTCCTGTTCAGACTGAAGAAACGGAGAAGGAAGAAAATAAATATCAGCTTAACGATCCTATCCCTCAGGTTCCGGTTGAAACAGAAAAAACCGAAGGCGAAGCTGAACAGCTGCCGCCGAAGGAAGAAGCTGAAATAACAGAAACTCCGGAGGAAGCTGTCCCTGAACCTGAAACAATCAATTCTCTCAGTTTAGCAGTCTGCCATACGGAAAAATGGGAACAGAACAGACAGATATTCAATACCGTACATTTCAATGAGGGCGGCGCTTCATACAAAAACGCAAGGTTTACAGATTACAAAAAAGAAAACAGCCCCAGAAAACGCGCCGCCAACGTATTCTGGCCCGGCGAAAAGCTGATCATAAAAATAAAAACCGAAGGCATGCTCCTGAGCTGCCGGGCCGAACTGTCCGGCACGCCCTATTCCGTAGAACTTCCGCCCTCTTCTGTCAGCCCTTCAGACAGCCCTCAGGTATACATTTTAGAGCTCTGGGACAGTGAAATGATAGAAGCTCTCATGTCACCTGAGCCTGAGGCATGTACCGTCAAAATATATGCCGTATTTAAAAAGGTTTCCTCAACAGAAGCCTTAGAGCAAAATGCAGAAGTCATCTTCGATCAGGACATAGGATACCTTCAGCTGCACAAAAGCAAATAAAATAACACAAAAAATATCAATTGCAATCATACTATCACAGTCTACATAAACTGATTATGAAATCTGAGGTACTCTTCCCATAGTATGCTGTTTCTATAGATGTGTCCCCTCTTTGTTTTATAGTCAGTAAGGACTTCTCTTGTCTTTGCCATGATCTCACCGGGAATGCCGTAAAATGCTTCTGCAATTGCTCCTGTCATGGCTGCAATGGTATCAGAG
>JAZRYV010000156.1:0-19284 GCA_045600925.1 Spirochaetota bacterium | reverse complement strand
TCACGGTTCTCAGAAAAGTAGCTCTCTCCATGCCTCTTGTCACTGTGAATGAAATAGGCAGGCTTGAACACAGTCTGTCCCTTGCTGCCAGTGGAAAAAATTTCATAATCCACGGAGGAGACTGTGCAGAAAGATTCGCTGACTGCACAAGGGAATATGTTTTCGGCAGAATCAGACTCCTCCGCCGTATGGCATCTTTCCTGGAAGCAGAGGGTCGGTCTGTTACATGCATAGGACGCATTGCAGGTCAGTATGCAAAGCCAAGAACCAGTTCCACAGAGCTGGTGAACGGATGTGAACTCCCTGTTTACCGGGGAGACGGAGTCAACAGTTTTGAGCCAACAGTCCATGGCCGCAGGCCGGATCCGGAAAGGCTTGGCATTGCATGTTCCATGGCAGGAAAGGCAGTGTCCTTTATAAAGGAATTCCTTCTTTCTTCATCAGGGGCAGATTTTTTTATTTCCCACGAAGGCCTGATTCTTGCCTACGAAGAGGCAATGACAAGAAAGGATCCTTCTTCCGGCAGATATTACAATGCCGGAGCCCATACGCTCTGGATAGGGGAAAGAACCAGGGCGCTGAATGGGGCTCATGTGGAATATTTCCGGGGAATTGTCAATCCTGTGGCAGTTAAGATCGGTCCTTCTGCAGATCCTGATGAACTGACAGAGCTGTGCTCTGTTCTGAATCCGGAAAATATATCCGGCCGGCTGACTTTCATCATCAGGCTGGGAACAGATAAAATTGAGGACAGGCTTCCTTCACTTGTAAAGGCAGTAAAATCATCGGGCAGAAATGTGCTGTGGAGCTGTGATCCCATGCACGGAAATATTGTCAGGACTGCATCAGGTTTTAAGACATGCAGATTTGAATCCGTTGAAGCGGAAATCAGTTCTGCCTTCAGAATCATTACGGAAGCCGGAGCTCTTTTGTCTGGTGTTCATTTTGAAATGACAGATGAAAATGTTACTGAGTGTACCGGAGGACCTTCTGGTTCAGGCGAAGAATATCTGTCCGAAAATTATCAGTCTGTCTGCGATCCACGACTTAACTGCGATCAGAGTCTGGCAGCAGCTGCTGCTTTAAGACGCATTCTTTTCAATGAAACTGTTTAGAAAATTCATAAAAATTTCTGCAGTACTTGCGGCTTCTGCTGCTGTAATCCTCATTGCTGCAGGCGAAGTCCTGATATGGTATTATTCCGGTCCTTATGTGTTTGATGATATTGAAAAAGTTCCAGCCTGCAGAGCAGGACTTCTTCTGGGGACCAGCATGTACAGATCTGACGGAAGCAGAAATCCTTTTTTTTTCAGCAGAACAGATGCAGCCGTCCGTCTCTACAAAGCCGGGAAAATCAGCTGTATAATCGCCAGCGGGGACAACAGAACAGTTAAATACAATGAACCTGTCCGCATGAAAGAGGAACTGATGAAAAAAGGGATTCCTGCTGACAGAATTTATCCTGACTTCGCCGGTTTCCGGACTCTGGATTCTGTAGTGAGATGCGGGAAAATTTTCGGCCAGAACAGATTTATCATTATTTCCCAGAAATTTCACAATGAAAGGGCTGTTTTCATTGCTCTTAAAAAAGGTCTGGAACCTTTGGCTTTTAATGCAGATGATGTTCCTGTGACGGACTCATTTTTTACTTTTATCAGAGAGATCTTTGCCAGAGGGAAGGCTGTTCTTGATGTTTATTTTTTTGACACAGAACCGAAATTTTACGGTGAAGCCATCCAAATAGAATAAATTTTTATGCTTGACATGGCTGTTTCCTGAACTTTATGCAGAATTAACACAAGGTTAACACAAGGCTTATTCATGGAATCAGGTGAAAGTCCTGAGCTGTCCCGCAACTGTAACCGGAAAACCGGAAGTCAGGTCTTTGAATATGCCTTTATAACTGCTTTCGCGGAAAAAGGAGGTTATATGAAAAGGTATTCTTTCGTCCCGATCTTCTGATGATGTTTTTCATTCACGGAAAAAATATCAGGAGAAAATCATGCATTTCATTAAAATAATTTTTACTGCTGCACTGACATGTGCTGCTGTGTATTCCTTTGCCCAGGACAGCAGCAGTATCAGGTCAGATGTGTACTGTGATCCGCTTGTGGTTACAGCCTCAGGCTACAGACAGCCTGTTTCCGAAAAGGGAAAAAATATATCCGTTATTTCAGAAGAAGATATCAGAAACAGCGGAAAACAGTTTCTTCCGGAGATTCTTGAAACGGTTCCCGGAGCTGTGGTTAACTGGACAGGAAGCCGGGGCAGTGTGGCAAATATTTATCTTCGGGGAGGCAGGACAGGCAGTGTGCTTGTCATGATCGACGGAGTAAGGGTGAAGGATCCAATGAGTACAGGGGGATCTGTGGATATTTCTGATATTCCTCTGTACAATGTGGAGCGAATAGAAATAGTCAGAGGAGCTATGAGCAGTCTTTACGGTTCTGATGCGGCTCTGGGTGTGATAAATATTATAACAAAAAAGAAACAGGATAATAATCTTGTTCTTTCCGGAGAGGGAGGAAGCCATGGCACATACAGGGGAACAGTCTCTGTGGCTGATTCAGCAGAAAAGTTCAGCTGTCTGTTTTCTGCTTCCCGTTACGGGACATCCGGAGTGTCATCAGCCGATGTAAAATCTGGAGACAGGGACGGCTTCCTTTCCGATTCTGCTTCCGGAAGAATATCTGCAGAGCCATGGACTGGGGCTCTGCTGGATCTTTCCATGACATACAGGGATTCGGATCTTAAAACGGATGACGGAGCTTTGGAAGATGATGTCAACCGGAAGTATGCAAGAAACATGTTTACTGCAGCAGGGAGTCTTGTTCAGAAAGCCGGTGATAATTTCAGCTTTAAGGCAGCAGGAAGCTGGATGTCCTATACCCGTCATGATACAGATCCCGCAGATTCTGCTGACATTTATGAAAACGACATATATCTGTATAAAGGAGGAATCCTTTCCTGCAGTCTCTCCGGGGCCTTTATTCTGCCGGAACTGAGCAGAACAGATCTGGGAGTGGAAATATCAGGGGAAAAAGGAAGCTCCGTATCCTCATATTTCAGTGACTGGTCTGTTCCTGCCGGGTTCACAAATGAAATCTTTGAAGAAAAGAAGGTGATTACAGAAAGCGTTTTTCTGCACGAAGCTGTTTCTTTAAAAAAAATGCTGTTTATCAGCGGAGGAGTGAGAATGGACAGTCATCCGGAATACGGCAGACATTTCTCATGGGATTCCTCCATGTCCGTTATTCCTGTAAAAGGAACGGATCTGAGAGTTTCTGCTGGAACAGGTTTCCGGGCCCCGACTCTGTATGAGCTGTATTCAGCCTATGGGAACATGGATCTTTCTCCGGAGAAGACTTTTGTTCTGGACTGCGGAATTAATCAGCAGTTTTTTGACGGAGATCTTGTTCTGGATTTCACTGTGTTTCATCAGATATATGACAGCATGATAGATTTCGGCTGGAGCCGCTATGAGAACGCTGAAGGTAAAATGAGAAACAGCGGGGCTGAGACGTCAGTATGCCTGAAGCCTCTGGGCTGGCTGAGGCTTGACTGCGGATATACTTATCTTAAATTCCGTGATGAAGATTCTGCCCTGAGTCTGAGAAGACCAAAACACAGATTTACTGCTGCAGCTTCTGTATTTCCTTCTGAGAGTCTGAATTTTTCTGTTTCATACAGATATGCCGGAAACAGAACAGATTCTTTCTATAACAGTGAGACATGGACATCAGAAAGAAAAAGACTGGGGTCTGTTCAGAAACTTGATTTGTCTGTTTCCTGGCAGGCTGCTGATTTTGCAGAAATAAGACTGCACTGTGAGAATATTCTGGATGCAGAAGATCAGGAAGTTTACGGCTATACCCCGGCTGGACGGACTTTTTATGCAGGGGCTGATGTGAAACTGTAATTCAGAAAGTTCTGCTGTTTTTAATAAAAGAAAAGGCTGTCTATGACAGCCTTTTATACGGATTTATGAATGTTTTATCTTGCCTTTATGTACCTGACTTCTCCTGAAGAAGAAAGTCTGCTGTCCGAATACATGAGATATATGCCCCTGTCAGTGAATTCAGTTCCGGAAATTCCGTGAATCCGTCCTGAAAGAAGCTGACCGTCAACTGTCAGACTGGCATACTGACCGTCTTCGCTTTCAAGTCTGTAATCATGCCAGTCTCCGGTATGAAGAGGTATAATTCTTCCGCATACATCAATCTGTTCGTTCTGTATGTTAAGGTAAAAAGTTTTATCACCCTGACAGTATGCAAAGAGAGTAAAACCGTCCCTGCCTGAATATCTGGCTCCGGAGAGGACTGTAAAAGCTCTTGTGGAATTGTATCTTGCAAAAAGACCTGTTTTTATGCCTGCATCGGAATTTATAAGTGCAATACGCTTCTCTCCTGAATTTACAAAGGAGATTCCTGTTTTGCCTGAGTCATCAGCATGCCGCCATCTTTCCGGTGTATTGGAATCGATCCATGTCTGAAAACTTTCATCTATGGTCCATTTTTCCTCAGAAGATTCAACTGCATAGTTCCGGATGTCAAAAGGTGAAATGAATTTCCCGAATATCCAGCCTTTCTGTCCTTTGAGGTCCGATACTCTGTACCAGTAATCTCTTACATCTCCGATCTGGACGGTATCCATTGATTTTTCCAGCTGAAGCAGAACTGAATCCCTGCTGACAGTTCCCACAAGACCGCCGTTTACTCCAGGCGAATTTCTCATGTTTACATCATCCCCGGTACAGGTGCAGATGAGATTCATTTCCGGGCTGGTAGGATATCTTCTTCCGTAGCTGATGAGTATATTCAGCACTGTTTCGGACATTCCTTCTGAAGAAACATCGCTTTTCTGGATTGAAGAAAAAATCATTTTCACCAGACCTGCAACATATGATGTATTGGGATATTTTTCATAGAATCTGATTACAGATCTCAGAGGTTTTCCCCCTTCCTGGGTTTTGAAAACCTGCTGAAGCTGTTCATAATCAAGATCTTCTATGAGACTGCTTCCTCTGTATTTTGAAACAAACTCATCCATGAATTTACCTTCGGATGAAATAAAGGCAGACGGCCGTTCCGGCGTTACTTTAAGATCCCCTCCGGTCACCCGGTTGAGTTTATCAAGTTTTCTGTTTACTTTTGACAGAGCCTTATTGTAATCATCAGTTTCTTCCTTCCCCGGCTGAATGAGTTTAAGTTCATCTTCAAAATCTTTTTCCATGGAAGATGCCAGGCCGTTAATGGCTCGTGCTCTGTAATAGTAGATTTTTTCAGAGCCTTCATAGTCTGATAATGGAATAAGAGCATTCAGTTTTTCAATGGCTGATATGTATCTCTGTTCATTAAAATCTTCTACTGCACCTGTCAGATCATCTCCTGAGGCTGTGATTTTAAGAATCACGCCTGTTATGATTCCGATAACAATCAGAATACCTGCTGCTGTCAGTATGATTCTTGAAGTATTGTTCATATTTTCCCTTTGATCATCAGTTCCAGAAGATCATGTCCTTTTGGTATAAAAAGTCCTGTGGATGCACCGGCAGTTTCTCCGTAGGCAGATGCTGATGCTTTTTTCAGTTCATCGCTGTTCCAGCCGTCAGATCTGTACATGCAGAAAGGCACAGGAGCATCGGAATGTGTCTTTATCTTCAGCGGAGTAGGATGATCCGGCATAATCAGGACTGCGTAGTGGTCATATTTTTTCAGACCTTCAAGTACCGGTCCCACAATACGGCTGTCAAAATCCTGTACTGCTCTGAGTTTGTGTTCAAGATTTCCTTCGTGACCTGATTCATCCGGAGCCTCCACATGGAGATATACATAGTCTCCTTTTTCCAGACAGTCCAGCATGGCTGCCACCTTTCCTTCGTAGTTGGTGTCCAGATATCCGGTTGCCCCTTCAACCTCAACCGGTTCAAGGCCTGCTGCCCGTCCGATGCCGTTGATGAGATCCACAGCAGAAATAGTGTATCCTTCAAGGCCGAATCTTTCTTTAAGTGTTTCCATAGCAGGTTTTTTCCCGCCGCCCCAGATCCAGAAGGATTCAGGTTTTCCCTTGTATTTTTTTTCTGCATCCTTTATTTCCGGAGATGAGGCTATAATACCCTTTGATGCCTCCATGATTCTGTTCAGCATGTCTGAACCTGGACCTTTTGGCAGGTATGGATCTGTATTTCTGTCGCTGATATCATGAGGCGGAGTTGTTTCCGGAAGATCTCTGTACGGATAGTTTCTCCAGATTATTATGTGCCTGTAGGAAACTCCGGGATAAAATTCAATTCCTGGAATGTTAAGAGAGGCCGCAGCCTGTTTTATTACAATTTCAGCAAACCTGCTGTCTATGTGCCCTCCGGAAAAATCATTCATTATTCCACCTGCGGCATTTACTATGTTGCAGCGGAAGGCCACATCATCCGGTCCCATCTGAATGTTCATATTAAGAGCTTCCAGAGGTGCTCTGCCTGTATAGTATACTTCCGGATCATAGCCGAATACAGCCAGATTTGCAGTGTCGCTTCCGGGAGTCATGCCTGCTGGAACAGTTCTTACCATTCCGCAGATTCCTTTCTGAGCCACGGAATCCATGTTTGGTGTACTGGAGTATTCCAGAGGAGTTTTTCCTCCCAGAGATTCAACGGGGAGATCAGCCATTCCGTCTCCCAGAAGTACAGCATATTTCATTTTATTGTTCATAGTTCACCATGCCGGTTATATACGGTCTGATTTCCATACAGAACCGTCTGTATAGAATTCTTTCTTCCAGATCGGAACAGTTTTTTTGACAGTGTCAATAATATATCTGCAGGCATCAAAAGCCTCCCCTCTGTGGGGAGCTGATACACAGATGAGGATGCTTGTTTCGCCGATTTCCACCCGTCCATATCTGTGTACAACAATACAGTCTGTAACAGGCCATCTGTTCATGGCTTCGTCGATGATTTTTTTCATCTCCTTTTCTGCCATGCTTTCATACAGTTCATATTCCAGATACAGGACTTTTTTCCCGTTTGTATCTCCTCTGGGAAAACCGTCAAAGGATACCACAGCTCCGTCTGAGGCAGAGCCTGTCTGCTTTCGGAATTCGGCAGCGTTTATGGGGTCTTTCTGAAATCGGAACAGTTTCATTTCAGCCTCCGCTTACCGGCGGGAAAACTGCCAGAACATCTTCGTCTGAAAGTATCCTGTCCGGTTTTACATATGTTTCATTTACGGCAAAGAGAAGACTGCTGCGAATTTCCGAAAGCAGAGGATATTCTTTTTCCAGCATGTCAGCTGCAGTTTTCACATCAGTACCTTCCGGAAGAGTCAGATCTTTTCTGCTGCATTCCAGAATATCCTTTACGGCTGCAAATGGAAGAATTGTCACTTTCATGTTAACGCTTCAGTATGCCCTTTCTTTTGAGCATAAAAAGATAGTGTTTAATATAGGGCTGAAGCCTTTCTTCGTAGCCGGAAGGATCCAGAGTTTCCGGTTCGTTAAGAATGGATGCAAGACCTGCCTTGGAAATATCGTCATCGCCTGTATCGATGATGATTTTGAAACGTTTTACTATTTCCCTGTCAACTGCATCTGATACCAGTTTATTCATTTCTGCACACAGTTTGAGCAGATTGGTTTTTCTTCTTGCTGTCGGTTTTCTGTCTGTTTTTTTCACGGAACTTTTCCTGGAAGACAGTTCATTTTCTTCGTCGGTCAAAACACGCCTCCTTAATATTTCTAAGTATGGATACAATATCCCCCTTTACTGTAAATCAAAATTTTTAAAATTTATAAAGTCCTTTACTTTTACAGACTTAAGACAGAATATGCAGCATAATGTTAAAATTATCTGTAAAAATCACTCTGTTTTTTTTCTGTCTGATGATGACCGGATGCACCGGAACAGATCCTTCAGAGACCGGAACTTTGCGTATTGTTTCCCTGTCACACTCCATAACAAAGGAGATCATTGATCTTGGAGCCGAGGACCTGCTGGCTGGAGTGACTGTCCCCCATCCGCCTCTGAAAAAGAAAGTTCCTGTATGCGGAACCCTTGTAATGCCGGATCTGGAAAAAATTATGCTTCTTAAGCCGGATCTTATCCTGTGTTCAATGGAGGACAGTGTCACTCAGAAAACTGATCAGCTGAAGGCAGCAGGACTGCCGGTGTACTGCTTTCCGGAAAACAGAGATTTTGACGGCATATGTGCAAATTATCTTCAGCTTGGTAAACTTACAGGGAATAAGGAAACTGCGGAAAAGAAACTGTCACTTTACAGAAAAAAATATGAGGCCGCTGAAGTAAAGCCTGGAACAGTTTCCGTTCTCCTGCTTCTGTCCGGTGATCCTCTTATAACGGTTTCAGATTCATCTTTCCCCGGACAGATGGTGATCAGTGCAGGCGGCAGAAATCTTTTCGGAGAAGCCGGAAGACCATATCCGGCTGTATCACCGGAAGCTGTTGCTGTCCGTAATCCGGATGTAGTGGCAGTGATTTTCCCCGGAGGTGAAAAAAACTTTGAAGAAAGGTTTTCCGGCATGGGAATTTCTGCTGTGGAAAAAAACATGGTTAAATATCTGGATCCTGAACATGCAGCCTGCTATACACCGGGAGATTATGCAGAGGCAGTCATGGAAATGTCCATGCTTATTAAACAGGCTGCAGAAGCCGGAAAAGGATCTTCAGTCAGATGAGATTTTTCACCGGGAAAACAGAATCTCTGAATGCAGGAAATGCCTCTGAATGCAGAAGATCTTCTGAAGTTCAGGCCGGAGCTTCATTTTCCTGCTTCAGAAAAAGAACAGGCACAGCCGTTCTTGTTCTTTGTTCGGCAGCTGTTCTTCTGCTGTGCCTGTGCTGTGGAGAGGTCTTTCTTTCTCCGGCCCGGCTTTTTGAGATTCTTTCCGGGAACGGAGATCCTGTGCTTTACGGAATGCTTGTGAATCTGAGGCTTCCCAGAATTGCGGCAGGTTTTCTTGCAGGCTGTGCCCTGGGCATAAGCGGCTCTGTTTTTCAGACGGTGCTTAAAAATCCGCTGGCAGATCCTTTTACTGCCGGAGTTTCCGGAGGTGCATCACTTGGCGCTGCAGCAGGAATCATACTGGGGCTGTCCGGGCCGGGACTGGCTCTTGCTGCCTTCGGAGGAAGCATGGTGTCTGTTCTGTGTACGGAGCTTCTTTCATCGGACTGTTCCTTTGGCTCTGCTTCCCTTATTCTGGCAGGTCTGGCCATGAGCTTTGTTATGTCATCGGGAGTTATGCTTCTGTTTGCCATTTCTGATCCTGAAAAGATTCACAGAGCAATGCTGTGGCTTATGGGGGACCTGTCCATTGCCAGATACAGTCTTCTTCCTCAGAGTCTGATCATATGTCTGACGGCCTTTTTTATCATAATGATTCATCACCGTCACTGTGATCTTCTTTCATTCGGAAGAAATTTTTCCCTTTCTTCCGGTGTATCCGACGGAAGCATCAGGATTCTGTTCCTGTGTGCTTCAGTTCTGGCAGCAGTATCTGTTTCTCTGGCCGGAGTGATTGCCTTTGTCGGGCTGGCTGTTCCTCATTTTGTCCGTTTTGCTTCCGGACCGGGGCATCTGAGGCTGATTCCTCTTTCCGGTCTTGCAGGCGGAGTGTTTCTTGCTGCCTGTGATTCTGCCGGAAGAATGGCTGCTTCTCCGTATGAGATTCCTGCCGGCATTATAACAGGTTTTCTTGGCGGTATTTTTTTCATCATATTCATATTAAGAAGAAGGGCAGGAAAGGCAGATGGCTGATGTTTTTACTGTAAGAAATCTTTCTGCAGGATACGGCAGAAAAACAGTTCTAAGAAATCTGTCCTTTTCTGTCCCTGAAGGCATAATTACAGCTTTTATCGGCCCGAACGGAGCAGGCAAGAGCACCCTTATCAGGAGCATGGCAGGACTCATGAAACCTCTGGCAGGTGAAGTTCTTGTACGTGACAGCCCCCTCTCCGGAATGAGTTCCATGGAAACTGCCCGTCTTGTTTCTGTTGTGGATCAGTTCAGTCAGCGGGCAGAAGGCTTTACTGTCAGGGACTTTGTATGCATGGGATCCTTTCCATTTGAGGAATTTCTGCATCTTCGCAGACATGGAACTTCTGATGCAGAGGAAATGATGCAGCTCTGCGGAGTGGCTCATCTGTCAGAGAGAAGCCTGAGTACACTTTCCGGAGGGGAACTCAGGCTGGTTCATATTGCCAGAGCCCTTGTTCAGAACAGAGAAAACATTCTTATGGATGAGCCTGCTGCCGGTCTGGATATTAATCATGTTATGATGTTTGCAGATCTGGTCCGCAGGCTTAATGAGGCAGGAAGCAGCGTGACTTTTTCAGTTCATGATATCAATCTGGCTGCCTCTTTTGCACACAGAATTGTAGCACTTAGGGACGGTAAAATATTTTTTGAAGGAACTCCGGATTCAGTGCTTACTGAGGAGTCTGTTTCTGATCTGTTTAATGTAAAATGTTCTGCAGACCGGCATCCGTTAACAGGACGGCCTTTTCTGTGGTTTATGCCTTAACGGAAAGAATCTTCTTAAGTTTAAGAAGACAGTCTGTTTCATAGTCAGGAACAATTCCGGAAGTGTTTATTTCATGACGGCTGTTGAACCAGCATGTGTCAATACCGTAATTTTTCCCTCCTGTCATATCTGATGTCAGTGAATCGCCGATGATGATCATCCTGCTTTTATCCGTAAAGCCTGTGATCTTTTCAGCATACTCAAAGATGCCAGGATCCGGTTTGCAGAAACCGGCCTCTTCTGCAAGAATCACATAGTCCATGTATTTCCCGGTCTCTGCCCTGGCCAGTTTCCTGTGCTGGACCGAGGCGCTTCCGTTGGATATGAGTACAGTCATGAAACCCTGTTCCTTCATCCATCTGCATATTTCCGGTGCATCAGGGAACTCAGTACAGTCCTCTGCCAGAAAATCACAGTAGATTCTGTTCATTTCTGCAAAATTTAAAAATTCAGGGCTGTGAATTTCCATCAGCTGCCGGAATCTTTCAGGGCCTATGAAATCATGATCAATCTGTTTTTTTTCATAGGCATGCCACAGGTTCAGATTAAGGATGGAATAGTCCCTGCCAATGGAATCGTCCCATGGAATGCCGAAATGTTTCATAGTATTCCTGAGAGCAGTTTTTTCCGAGGCAAGATAATCGAAAAGGGTTTCATCTGCATCCAGAAAGACAACTCTGTATCTGTTCATGTCTGTGCATAAAAAAACGGAGAACAGATCTCCGTTTTTTCCTTTTTTCTGTCTGTTTTATTTTTCAGGAGAAGGTTCTGAAGGGGCAGATTCTGCAGGTGCCGGTGTTCCTTCTGTCTTTTCTGCATTTTTTAAGTTTCCCTTCTCTATTTTTGCTTCTGTAATAAGGTCCATGACGTACTGATTGGCAGCAGCTGCCGATTTCTGCATAAAGATGTTCTGTTTGATTTTGTTTATTGTTTCATCATTCAGAGGAACGCCCCTGAGCTCTTTTTTGTGTTCTGCACAGAACTGCTCAACTTCCTGATCTGAAACCTGAACCATGTCTTTCAGCTTTGCTGCCAGATAGTACTGGGCTGCAGTATTCATCTTTGAAAGTTCCATGGCTGCTTTCATTTCTTTCTGGTCTACAGTCTGATCTGCCATTGCTTTTTTATAGAGAAGTTTCTGAGCTATAAGGTGTTCAAGGAAGTTTTCTTTAACAATATACTGCTGCACCTGAGGATTCAGTTCTGCAGCATCTGCTGCCAGTCTGTCAACTTCTTCATTGGAATTAAGTCCGAATGTAATTTTGTTCTGAATGTAGTAGAAGCTGTTGAATTCATCCATGCTTACGGCTTCACCGTCGATTTTTACCGCAGAGTCTGATGAACCTCCGCAGGAGAAGAGAAATAATGCTGCCGTCAGGCTCAGAAGAACTGAAAGAAAACATTTTTTGTTGGATTTCATATTTTAATTCCTGTATTATAATATTTTAAAGAGACATTTTTACTGGTTCAGATGAAAGAAATTGTTGCAACCATTTTTTCAGCTCAGACAGTTTTTTTTCTGTTTTAACATTTCCTGTTTTAAAGATCAGAAGTTCAGTATCTCCGGGCTCCACTGAAAGTCTTTTATCCATGGCAAGCATTCTTACCAGCGCTGAGGATTCTATCAGACACTGATCAGATATTCTTATTTTAAAGCCGCCGTCCTGTTCCGAAATTTCGTTGATAAAAAGAGATGAAGCCATGGCCCTGACTTCCTCCTGGGCAATGAGCATGTTAACCTGTTCCGGAGGAGTTCCGAATCTGTCGGTCATTTCCCTCTTCAGAAGATCAACCTCCGTCAGATTCTCACAGGCTTCGAATCTTTTATAGAACTCGATCTTCTGTCTTTCATCAGAAATGTATGTCTCCGGAATATAGAAATCAGATTTTATAAAGACACCTGTTCTGAAAAGAGCGGAGGGCTTTTCGCCTTTGAGTTTTTTTACGGCATCCTCCAGCATCTGACAGTAAAGCTCAAAGCCAACTTCCATAATGCTTCCGGACTGCTCCCGTCCGAGAATGTTTCCTGCTCCGCGTATTTCCAGATCCTTCATTGCAATCTTGAAACCGCTTCCAAGTTCGGAATATTCAGAGATGACCTTCAGGCGTTTTGCTGCATCCTCCGTAAGGGCAATGTGCCTTGGATAGAAAAGATAGGCATAGGATTTCTTGCTGGAACGTCCCACCCGTCCTTTCATCTGATAAAGCTGGGACAGTCCGAAAGTATCTGCCCTGTTGATTATGATTGTGTTTGCATTCGGAATGTCCAGACCTGATTCCATGATGGTGGTGCTGACCAGCACATCAAATTTATGATCCATGAAATCCATCATAATGTCTTCCAGACTGTTTTCGTCCATTTGTCCGTGGGCAGTACATACAGACGCTTCCGGAACCAGTTCGGATATGAACTGTGCCTGAGCCTCGATGTTCTGGACACGGTTGTGTACATAGAATACCTGTCCGTCTCTGTTCAGTTCATTGATTATTGCTGCACGGAGAATGTCCGGATTTTCTTCCATGACATATGTTTCTATTGCCTGACGGTTTTCCGGTGGAGTGGCAATAGTGGACAGATCCCTCATGCCGGAAAGGGACATATGAAGAGTTCTTGGAATAGGTGTGGCTGACAGAGTCAGAACATCAACAGTTTCCCGCAGCCTTTTAAGCTGTTCCTTATGTTTTACCCCGAACTTCTGTTCCTCGTCAATCACCAGCAGACCTAAATTTTTTATGGATATTCCCTTTGACAGAAGAGAATGGGTTCCTATAATAATGTCCACGCTTCCTGCTGCAAGCTTTGCCTTCGTTTCCGTAATCTGGGCTCTGCTCCTGAACCTGGACATCATGTCTATGGTAATGGGATATCCTGCAAATCTCCGTTTGAATGTGTTGAAGTGCTGCATGGCAAGAATAGTGGTGGGCACAAGAACTGCAACCTGCCGTCCGGCCATTACAGCCTTGAATGCAGCCCGTATGGCCACTTCTGTTTTCCCGAATCCCACATCACCGCAGACAAGCCTGTCCATGGGCCTGTCTTTTTCCATGTCATCCTTTACATCCTCTATGGCAGTTATCTGATCAGGAGTCTCTTCGAATTCAAAAAGGGATTCAAATTCCTCCTGCCACATGGTGTCCGGAGGATACTGAAAACCTTTCAGTGCACTGCGCTTTGAGTATATCTCTATGAGTTCTCCTGCGATCTCCTCCACAGAAGCCTGAACCCTGTCCCTTATTTTGTTCCAGGCAGATTTCTTTCCCAGAGCATCCAGCCTTGGCTTCTTTCCTTCCATGCCTATGTATTTCTGAACCAGAGTGATCTGGTCCAGGGAAACATACAGCCTGTCGTCACCGGCATAATCAATGACAAGAAAATCCCGTTCCACTCCGCCTGCAGTCATTCTTTCTATTTTGCGGAAAACACCTATGCCGTGATTTATGTGAACAACACAGTCTCCGGGATTCAGATCCAGAAAAGAATCTATTGGTCTGGAATTTTTTTTATGGAATCTGGTCTTGCGTTTGTAGCTTCTGCCGAAAATTTCGCTGTCTGTCAGAAGAAGAATTTTTGAAGAGCTGATTTCCAGTCCTTCCCTGTAAGGAGAAATTATTATGCTCAGAGGAGTGAGCAGAGGTTCGTCTGAAGGTTCAAATGAGGCCATCAGATCCTTCAGCCTTCTTGCCTGTCCTTCAAAGCCTGTGGAAAGAATGACTCTCCAGCCATCCTGAATTCTTTTTTCTGTTTCCTCACGGAGCTGTTTGATTTTACCCTGAAAGCCCGGAATACTTTTCATCTTCCACATATGCACATCTGTTGATGTCATGAATGTCTGAAGTTTAAGGCTTCCGGTCTTTGCCCTGTCAAAGATTTCTGTATCCAGCAGTTTTTCCGGAGGCAGACAGAAGAAGTCCTTCTGTTTTCTGGAGAAAAGTTCATTAAAAATGTTTATTATGGATGTTTCTTTTGCAGTCAGATCCACAGGATCGCAGAGAATTATTCCTGCGGTTTTCCTGAACCAGGATATGATGCCTGAAGCAGGAACAGTGAGCTGAAAGATATCCTGCAGACCCGGGATCCTTCCCTCCGTATTTTCAAGGATGTTTTCTGTTTCCGGGGAAAGCTTTCTGTCAGAGGAAATATCCAGAAGAGATTCCTGCAGGGCTTTTTTTTCTTTCGGCAGAAGAAGCAGTTCCCTTCTTGGATAAAGCGTTATTTTTTTCAGTTTTTCTGAGGATACCTGTGTGTCCGCATCAAACAGCCGTATGTCGTCAAGTGTATCTCCGAAAAAGTCCAGCCGGACAGGATCATCCATGGCAGGAAGAAACACATCTATAATGCCGCCCTTGACCGAGAACTCTCCTCTTGTTTCGATCATTGGCTCTCTGGTGTATCCGTAGGATACGAGGGTTTCTATTATATCATCAAACGGGTATTCCTGATTTTTTTCCAGAAGCAGACCTTTTTTTAAAAAGAAGCCTGGTTCCGGAACTCTGCGTATGGCTGCCTCCACACAGGTCACGAAGACTCCAGGAGTACCGGAAAGAATTCTGTAAAGGACAGATATACGTTCTCCTTCGGTTTTTTCCGGAATCACCACAGGCTCATAAGGAAGTGTTTCCCATGGAGGCAGCAGAAACACCTGATCTTCGGACAGGAGACATGTCAGGTCTGTAAAAAGATCCTGGGCTTTCTGGGAATTTTCTGTTATGACCAGGTACTGGTTCGGTTTTTCTGAAAAAACAGCTGATATTATGAAAGGAAAGGCTGAAGGGGATATTCCTTCCACAGAAGCACCTTCTGCAGGAAAAGCAAGTTCCCTGAATTCAGCGGAGGCACGGAAAATATCTGCAGCAGATTTTAATATCATGATGGACAATAATCATGACTGCATTTCTGTATGCAACAAATTTTCGGTATAAAACTCAGTACTGAAAATTCATGTTTCTGTTCCGGAAGAGAAGAATGTTTTCAGGCAGAATGCAGGGAGTGTTTTATATAAAAACATCAGATATTATTTCCCTGCAGCTTCAGCTGTTCTGATATGTGATTAAGTAAAAGAGAATGGGGCTGTCAGCTGAAGAAAGAAAAGCTGTCATATTTTTCCTGTCTTCAGCCTTATTTCAAATGGTGACATTTTTTTCATGATCTCATCTGCTTCCACCAGCGTGCTTCCTATGGATGTCTTTGCATCCTGGAATGCCCGTATTTCATTGTGGTTTGTCTGAGCATTTTCGCCTCCCTGTCTTGTATTTATGAAGGCGTAGAGCTCGGTCAGCATCTGTTTCAGTGTCTTGTATGCTTTAATTATGGCATGATACATTTCATAGAAATGTATGAATTTCATTATCTTTTCGTTGTTGGATCCCATCTGTTCTATAAGAATTCTGGCTTTGTTGTCTATCTTTGCCTGGTAGTATGTAATGGATCTTGGATACTGGCTCAGTTCTTTTTCGTAGGCGATGACTTTTTCTATCTGCTGAATTCCGTCCAGATCCAGATTCCTGAACATGGTTTCCAGATCCATAATATCGTCCTTCTTGCCTCTGGAAAACAGACTGGAGTTCTTTATGTTCAGAATGATGTTTCTGATTCTTTCTTTGTGGGATTCCATAAAGGAGAGAGCCTCTGAAAGAATGGAGTATGGTTCAAAGGAATCATCATCTGTTTCAGTTTCTTCAATGACCTCTTCCTCTTTTTTCTCCGGAGCAGTAAGCCTGTTTATGAACCGCTGCTGAAGGATCTGCTGTTTCATGGATTTTTCTTCTGTAGCCAGAGTTCTGATAATGCGGATGATCTTTATTTTTTTTGTACTCATGTCAAGGTTAAGACAGTACATGTCTCCCTTTGCATCCACATACCTGTTGTTGAGGTCGTACAGGGTGATTTTTGACAGGTCTATATCTTCAGTGCTGTTTATCCTGATTATGGGTGTTTTCATATCTGTTTTCGTAAAAGTTTTTATTATTATCGGCAGATAAGGGGAATTTTAACAGCCGTATATCCGGCTTCCATTTACTTTTGACCATCCTTTCATGTTTTGCAGACTGAGAAGACATAATAATGTTGACTTTTACAGGCTTATGTCCTGATTATTCAAAGACAGCATTTTACAGAGGTTACCTATGAAATCCGTTCCGCATTATATGACAGCTCTGCTTCTTCTGTTCTCTTTTGTATTCTGTTTTTTTACAGGAGAGGCCGGTTCAAAGAACGCCATGACCTTTAATGAGGAAGGATGGGGGCATCTGAAAGCAGGACGGGATCAGAAAGCTGTCTTCAGTTTCAGAAACGCACTCCGGCAGAATCCTGACTACGAAGAGGCTATGACCGGTCTTGGAAGAGCCTATATGAATCTTCAGATTTATGATCAGGCTCTGGAGATTTTTGATAAAGTTCTTAAAATGAATCCTGTTTCCTCCAGAGCTCTTACAGGTTCCGGATTTATCCTCATTAAGCAGGGAAGCTTTACTCCGGCCATGGAATGTTTCCGCAAAGCCATAAATATTTCTGCAGAGGACATGGAGGCAAGGTTCGGTGTGGCACTTCTTTATTATGCCATGGATGAAACAGCCTGGTCCAAAAGACAGATTAAAACAATCCTTCAGTCGGATCCTTTTCATTTTGATACACTTCTTCTGCTGGCAGATATCAAAAGCAGAGAGGGACATCTTGCAGAGGCCAGAGAACTTGTCAGGAAGGCTATTGATTCCAATGATGAGGCGGTCAGAGGATACATCACCATGGCTTCCATTATGTTCCGTGAATATACAGTCTCTGAAAATTATGAAGATATTGCAGAGGCTGTGGCAAATCTTAACACCGCTCTTGCAATTCAGCCTGATAATTTTACTGCCAATTTTATGATGGGGAATTTTTTAAGGTATACAGGAAAAATTCAGGAAGCTTCTGCATATTATGACAGGGCAGCAGCTGTATCCAGACCCTCATCTCTGCTTTATGCCATGGGCTGCTGTTATGACAGCGAGGGCAGAAAGGATGAAGCCCTTGACTGCTTTCTGGAAACGATAAAGACTTCTCCGTCAGATGAAATCGCAAACAGCAGGCTGGAGCAGTTCCTCATCAGCCATGACTACAAAATCGGGAATCCGGCCCGTATTATGCGAAGCAGTGCAAACTATGAAAGTTCGGTAAAAAGCACAAAGATGAGCATGCCGGATGAATCAATTCTCTTCCTTCGCCGGAGTCTCATGCTGAATCCCATGAACCGGAAGGTCCGGGAAGAACTTATGCAGTACTACAAATCGCTGGACTACGACAGGCTTTACATAGAAGAACTTAAAGAACTTCTCCGCCTGAATCCTGACACGCAGCTTCGTGACCGCCTGTCCTCAGCTGTTGTAAAGAGAAGATCCAGACTGTACTACAGGGAAGGATATGCATCCGAAATGGTCCCAAGGAATGTACCGGTTGTAATGGTAATGGATCTTCAGCCTGTTGACGGATCTTCCGAGCATCAGGATGCAGGGCAGGTTCTGGCCAATGACATTGTCTTTGCCATGCAGCAGTTCGGACGCATGAATACTCCGGGCTACACAGTAAGAAATCAGCTGTACGGCCTTCGTACGGACGGAGACTATTTTGAAAAAACCATAACTGTAATGCAGCAGAAAATAAGTGAAAAACTGCTTCCTGATGTGGACTATATTGTATTCGGAACTTTCAGTGAACACGGAAACCGTCTGGATGCAAAGCTGAGCCTTATGGATTTCCGGAAGGCCATGATTATCTCCACTTTTGACATCAAGGAAGAAGGAAGAGGAAATGTGCTCAGGCTCAGCCTTCATGCTGCACGGAGAATCTTTGAAAAAATTCCCTTCAGCGGCATGATACTCAAGGTGAAGGATGATTCCATAATAGTTAATCTCGGACTGGCTGACAATGTGAAGCCTGGTTCAAAGATCGGTGTGTATAAATATGCCCCGGAACTGGAAGGTGTAAGGCTCACCAGACAGATAATATTCACAGTGAAGGAGGCCGACACCTGGGTCTGTTCTGCTGTGCCGGATCTTGTTCAGGAGCTTAATAATGTGGATGTTCATGATATAATAGTGCCTGTTAAAAACCGGCGTTCAGTAAGGCTTGAATGAACAGGAAAGAACATGACGGACAGACAGATCAGGAAGAAATTTCCTGGGTTTACATGCTCCGCTGCAGCAATGGTTCCTTTTATACAGGCTATGCCGCAGATGTGGCAGCCCGCTTAAGAAAGCATTTTAACGGAACCTCCGGTGCGAAATATGTAAAGGCTTTCAGTCCTGTATCTCTTGCCGGCTGCTGGAAAATATACGGATCCCGAGGCGCAGGGCTTAAGGCCGAAGCATGCATAAAAAGTTTCAGCAGGAAACTGAAGGAACAGATCATTGCAGAACCGGAACTGTTTGTTCATGCAGCGAAGGAAAAACTGAATATAAGGGCAGAAGCTTTTCCTCTGTCTTCTGTGGAAAGGAAAATCCTGACTCAGGGAAAAGAGAATAAGAATTGGAACTGAAAAGACAGATCGGCCTGCCTGGGGCTGTCCTGATAATTATAGCTGATGTAATCGGAACAGGTATATTTTTAATTACAGGATCTCTTCTTGGCATTACAGGAAGTGCCCCTGCAGTTCTTGCACTGTGGCTTTTAGGAGGGCTTACTGCTGTGGCCGGTTCCATGTGTTATGCAGAGCTGGCAGCCATGTGGCCGGACAACGGGGGAGAGTATGTTTATCTCAGAAAGATTTATGGAAAGCTTCC
>JAZRYV010000155.1:0-2776 GCA_045600925.1 Spirochaetota bacterium | reverse complement strand
AGGGAACCGGATTGGGAATCGGAGGCCATTTGTATACCCAGAGCAGGGAGGCATGTTTCATATTAACATCACCGAAGATAAGGACAGAGCCGTCTTTTATGGTGATGGAAAGCTCAGGATCCATGTGGCCTCTTGGCTCAGGCATATCCAGTGAACAGTTCTTAAGCTGAATAATGTTCTTTTTTGAAACGTCAATGCCGGTTGTTATATGGTAGCTTCCGGCCAGAGGTTCCCAGTATCCGGATGCTCCGATAATATTTATCTCTGCGTTTACAAGTCGGATAAAAGAGACATCGGTCTGTATGGAAGAGGAGCTGTCTTCTGTTTTCCCTGATGAAAGTTCATCAGCGATTTTTCCCAGATTGGTAATGTTGTTTTTATCAAAGACTATGTTCAGCTTAAGATCTTCAATGGAAATATGGCTTATGCTGAGTTTCTGTTTAATGATATCTAAAAGGGAAAAGCCAAGGCTTATGCGTCCTGCCTGAAGTATAAGCTGATCAGCTTCTGTTTTCCCGTCATACAGTTCAGTATCGGAAAGGACAACTCCTCCGATACCGTATCTCAGATTCCCTATGACAAGCAGCCGGTTCATGGAATCCATAACCTCTGATGTGATCATGGATTTTATTTTGTCTTCTGATAAAAAATACCTTAAGGCTGCAGCTCCTCCTGCAGCAAGAACTGCAAGCACTGCTGTTATGATAATAAGAATTTTACAGATTTTTTTTACGGTTTTCTTCACGTTTGGCTTCCATTAAAGCCTGTTTTTTATAAAATGTAACTGTTTTATCCAGTTCTCTTATGTCAAGACATCTTATCTTTCCCTGTTCAATCTTAATATTTTTATTTGAAAGGAAAAGAGGAATTGCCGCTTCTCCTCTTTCAGGAGAAAGACCGACCATGTTTATAAGTTCCTTTGTACCTATATCAAAGTTATGCGGTGTTTTAGGTGTAATTGGTATTTTCTGCTTTTCAATCTGAATCAGCAGCGTATCAAAAATTCTTGCTATGTCGCTGCCGATCATAAGATTTTCCAGCTGTCTGTAGGCAGTCCAGATTCTTTCGCTTAAAAGCTGAATGAGCTTTGTGGCAATCTGGGGCTTCATCTGAACAAGTGTCTCGAAATTTGTTCTGTTGATTGCCAGCACCTTTGTTTCCCCGAAGCTTATGGCAGATGCACTTCTTGCCTTATTGTCCAGCAGTGCCATTTCTCCGAAGATGTCCCCTGGTTTCAGAACTGCCAGAAGGACTTCTTCTTTGACAATCTTCGTAATCTTGACCTTTCCTGACTGAATAATAAAAAGTTCTTCTCCTGGTTCGCTTTCGCTGAAGATCATTTCATTGTCGTGATAGGTCCTGTTCATTGTCTTTTCAGGTTCTTCAGCCTTAAGAGGGGCATTCAGACTCTGAAGAATAGATATGGCTTCATTTATATTTAAATTTTCAGGACAGTATCTGATAAATTTCTGCAGAGCATAGATTCCTATGGAAGTCTGTCTGTTTTTTGTGTAGTATGATCCGACTTCGAACAGATGTGCCGGAGAGTCAAGGCTGTCACTGGCGGAGGATATGGTGGAAATAGCTATGTCAAAAAGTCTCAGCTTTCTGCTGAAAAAGCGGATGATTTTCATGGCAACAGCAGGATTTTTCTGAATCAGTGTTCCGAACATGTCCCTGCTTATGGAAATAAGAGAAACATTTTCCACTGCAGATGCAGATTCCAGCCTGGCATGTCCGCTCATGCAGCTTGTGACCCCGAAAAAATCCCCCGGACCGAGAATGGAATAGGGGCCTTCTGTCTGAACCGGAATTTCACGGTAAATTTTAACTTTTCCGCTTCTGATGATGTAGAAATTGTTTGAATCCTGTTTCCCTTCTATCTGAATCAGTGCACCTGCAAGATAGTTTTCTACTTTAAAAAACTGACCGGCCATATCATCCTCAAATAAAATATCTCAGATTAAAAATCGGCAGTTTCTTCTGTTTGTTTTATTGTTTTATCTGCCGGCTTGACCTGAGACGTATAAGTATATTACGGACACTTTCCCGGTCAATATTTTTATTGTCAGATTTTCTGGAAAAGCATTGAAACGGATTTTATCTCTGTTGAATAATATCTGCAGACGTAGTCTGTCATTCTGATTATAAGGTTTCTCAGTTCTGCCGGTGGGATGACGCTGCTGTTTGCAGATGCAAATTTTGTATTAAGAGCCAGTCTGATGAAGTCAGGGGCCTCTCTGCACAGATCCTGAGGATCAGGAAGAATCCCTTCTGTTCTCAGTGCATGAATGATGTAGAAGGCTGCAAGGCCCTCTGGCCATTCGGTGTTTTCCAGGGATCCCAGTGCTCCAAGAAGAAGAGGGAATATTTTCTCCCCTGGCCTGGATGAAGGAATGATCTTTTCAGTCAGCTCTAGAATGAATGCAGCACAGGAAATTCTGGAGAAATTCTTTCTTATGCCGGAAAAGTAACGGACAAGAGAAAACTCCGACGGAATGATGAGGTCTTCTTTTCTGTCTCTGAATACAAGATTCAGAACGCTTCCGGGATCTCCTGCTGTCCGTGGACGGCGGGTGCTTTTTTTCAGTCCTTTGAACAGAAAGGTTTTTCTGCCTTCGTTTCTGCACAGAACGGATGCCAGTATATCAGCTTCTCCCGTGACAGAGGCTGACAGAATGATGCCTGTATCGCTCTGCAGCGTCATGCCCGTTTTCCGGAGAGATCGCCGTCTAATGTGACAGTAATCCGGTTTATGACAGTCCCTTTTATGTCT
>JAZRYV010000154.1:0-10486 GCA_045600925.1 Spirochaetota bacterium | reverse complement strand
GAAGCGGAAAGGAGGTCTGTTACTGTAAAACAGAGTCCGAAGAAAATACAGAAAAATAAAAATATGATTTTTTTCATGGGAACCTCTCACTTTTTATTTTCGGGCTGAAACAAGGGGAACATAAGCCGAATTCTGTTTAAGCAGCCATCTATCTTGCATTTACGTTGCCGAAAATGTCTTCGCGACCTACCCTCGGCCATGGAGCGGGCAGCTCTCATAGCGGCCGACTACTTGGTCTTGCACCGGGCGGGGTTTACACTGCCCCGTCAATTACTTGACGGGCGGTGAGCTCTTGCCTCGCCATTTCACCCTTACCGTTACCGGCGGTATATTTTCTGTTGCACTTTCCGTCGCTTTACAGCGCCCGGACGTTATCCGGCGCCCTGCCCTGCGGTGTTCGGACTTTCCTCACCGCCCGGAAATCCGGGCCAGCGCGGCTGCCTGTTCCCCTTGCTTTAAACCGCAAATCTGTTATAATCAAAGGGAAAAGACAGATTCAGTCAAGAATAAAATTCAGAAAGAAATGCCGCCGGCGGCTGCCCAGTGAGGAGTCAGCCATTCAAATCCACAGGACTTCCAGCTGTCCTCCGGTATAAATAAAGGTCCGTGTACAGGCCCAAGGTGTACATCAAAAACAAAAGAAAGATCTGTTTCCATTATAAATTCTGAATAAAAACTGTTTATTTCTTCAGCTGTACTGAAATCTTTAAACCGCTGAAGTTCTTTTTCATCCATGCTGAAACATCCGTCATAACCGGCAGAATGACAGGAAAGGATTATGGCAGACTGTCCTGATTCTCTGCATATGCGGAACATTTCCCTGCAGAAATCCTCAGGAGACACACTATCCGGTCTCCGGACCAGAAGAGCGCAGTTTTGATCATAATCCAGTTCTCTTTTAATGGACAGGCTGCGTGAAGAATCTTCTCTTTCAGGAAATCTGTCATCATAATAATAAAGAATTTCTCTGCTGTCTCCTTTCTCTTTATTCAGATGACCGGACAGCTTAATGAAACGAAAACCTGATTTCTGCAGATATCTGCGTGCATCAATGGAAAAAATGCAGAAATCTGTTTCTGTTTCCTTCAGACGATCCAGCAGCCACCGGAAAGTTATTTTGTAATCATATGCCTTTCTGTCTTCATCTATCCGGTAAACATCTCTGCTGTCAGCTTTCATCCCGGATACGTCAAAATCTGCAGTACACCCAGGACCGGCACTTTTTATTATTCCGGATTCCAGTATTCCCTTCTGAATTTCATTAACATCTGCATTTCCATCACGCCAGATACAGTCCCTGCAGAAAAAGAATTCTTTTATTTCATACTGTTTCAGCAGCTGCGCTGCATATTCAGAGGGACCTTTTATCAGCAGGAAAGGTATTTTATTCTTCTTTTCAGAGCCTTTTCCGTAATAAAGACGTTCAAAGCCAAACCTCAGACTGAATTCACCAAAAGCCGGAACATACTGGTTTAACTTACCCTTAATATCATTCCATTTTACAAGAACCAGGTCATAAAATGAAATGTCCGGGACTGATCCTTCAGCAGGCAGTCTTACTGATCTTTCAGACGGAAATATTTCAGTTTCTTTCACCGGAACTGCTTCCCCGTCCTTAAAAACATAACTCTGAATACTGCCTTCATAATTGCCCTGATAATAAGATATGCAGCCGTCCTTTGCAGGAATGTTTTCCCACATATAAAAATGACTGATTCCCGTATTATTGAGAATATTTAAAAAACCATCTGCAGGATCTGTTCCTTCCTCAGCTCTGATCATTAAAAAAGGCTTTCCGGAGCTTCCGTCAGCACAGAATTTTTCCAGTGAAACCATAAAATGAACGCCTGTTTCTTTTCTGATTTTTCTGATAAGCTGTGTCAGATCTGATTTGTTTTTAACATCATTCAGGCTGATCAGAAGCATATTCTCTGTCTGCAGCTTCCGGATATTTGAATACATGTATCTGACCGATATTTCACCGGCAGCAGAATATATGTCACAGGATGAGGATGAGTTCCATAAAGCAAGACCTGCCATATCATATGCTGCTCCAGGAACAGTTTCTCCTTCCTTTAAAACAGCTGTCCGGATCTGTCCGTATTCCGTAATACAGCCGTCATTTATTCTGCAGTCTTTCCATATATACAGCTGCTGAATATTCAGCTCCTTCATAATCCCGTTTACAAAGCTTTCTGAAACATCTTCAGGCATGGGACTGAGGCTTCTTATCATCAAGAAATCAGATGGAATTACTTCACCTTTCCTGTTTTTAAGATTAAATAAATAATGCTGATATAAAAAACGGCTGGAAAAATCTTCTCTGAACTTTTTTACAGTCATGTTCAGAGCAGAGAGCCTGAAGCTGATTTCGTCCCATTTTATAAGAATCAGATCAGAAAGCCAGTCCTTATCCATAAAATTTTCATTAAGTGCATATTCTGTCTGTTCATCCGGCTTTAATTCACATGATGATGAGGTAATAATTTTACCGTTTTTCATCTCTGCAGAGATAATCTGTCCGTATTTCCGTATGATGAGACCCTGCATTCTGCAGTTTTTCCAGATATAAAAACGGCTGATTTTATTTTTTTCAAGTATGGTTTTAACAGCTTTTATGAAATTCTCTTCAGATTCGATGGAGCCAAGGATAATGCATTCTGCAGCAGATTCAGCATTTCCTTCCTGTATTCTGTAAAAACTCCCGTATCCTGCATACATTGTTAAACGGACCATTGATGCCCAGGAAGTCACCCTGGCATCTGTTAAATCCTCACATTTTATTATTACCAGATCCTGATTCCATTCAGTGTTTTTTCTCATAATTCCTCCGATGAAAATTAATCTTCTGCTCAGCCCTGTACTTAGAATATGGGGCGGAATCAGATCAGAGTAAACCTGAAGGCAAAAAAAAAATGCCCGTGCATGAGGGCATTTAAACATAAAAAACAGAGCAGGATCTGGCTGCCGGCTGCAGCCAGGTCTCCCCTAACTCAAATTATACAGCATAATACCTCTGCCTGCTGCTTTCAGGTTTATCCGGTATTTTCATGGTGCCGGCCCCTGTCAGCAGGATGACCACAGATTCACCGGGGCGGTTTTCAAACACCGGCTCAGGCAAACTCAGTACTGTTCAGGCTCAATTCTGATTTCTGTTTTCAGAGTAATTTCCTGTCCGCAGTGAGGGCATGTGATTTTTATGTCTACATCTGCATGGCTGCTGTCTGAATCACTGAGATCGCATCCTGCCAGCAAAAGAAATCCTAAAAATAATAATTTTTTCATTTTTTCCACTCCGTCAGTAAACTCTTTTAATATCATTATAATATGGATTATAAATGCAGAAAGTAAACTGAAAAAATATACTGTTCTTCAGTACATGTTCTGAAGTGAAACAGGCATGTCCTGCACCAGGGCAAATGCCTGTGACAGCGGCCTTACATTCCATACAGCCGGATTCCGGCAGACTGAAAACATATGCATAAAAAAAAGTCCGCTTTAAAGCGGACTTTTTAACTAGTCTTTTTTCCAGTTTTTCTTTCTTTCAAGAGAATCAAGAATCTTCTTCCTCATACGGATGTTCATTGGAGTAACTTCCAGAAGTTCATCATCCTCGATGTATTCAAGAGACTGTTCCAGTGAAAAGAGTCTTGGAGGAGCAAGCTTTACAGCTTCATCGGAACCGGCTGCACGGGTGTTGGTCAGCTTCTTTGTACGGCATACATTTACTTCCATGTCGTTTTCCCTGCTGTTTGCACCTATGATCATGCCGGAATAAACCTCTGTTCCGGGATTAATAAAAAGCTCTCCTCTGTCACTGAGCTGATCCAGAGCATAAGCTGTTGACACTCCTTTTTCCATCTGAACAAGGGCACCTCTTCCTCTTCCGGGAATATCCCCTTTAAAATACTCATATTCATAGAAAATATGATTTATAATTCCCGTACCTCTTGTATCTGTAAGAAATTCATTTCTGAAACCGATCAGACCTCTTGAAGGAACCTTGAATTCCATACGGGTATATCCGTCTGCCCCGGGAGCCATATCAAGCATCTCCCCTTTGCGAACACCCAGCTTTTCAATGACAATACCAACAAACTCATCAGCAACATCTATGGTTGCAAGTTCCACAGGTTCTGTCTTCTTTCCGTTAAGCTCTCTGTAGATAACTTCCGGTCTGGAAACGGAAAATTCATATCCTTCCCTTCTCATCTCCTCGATCAGAATGGAAAGCTGAAGTTCTCCTCTTCCCTTGACTGTAAAACATTCCGCAACAGGTGAACGTTCTATGACAAGGGAAACATTGGCTTCCTTTTCCTTCATGAGACGGTCCCACAGAGCTGTTGATGTTACAAACTTTCCTTCACGGCCCATAAAAGGTGAAGTGTTGGGCAGAAAATTCATGGCCAGTGTCGGATCATCAATGTCAATCAGAGGCAGAGGAGAGGGATTGTTCCTGTCTGCAATAGTCTCTCCTATATCAATAAGTTCAAGTCCTGCAACAGAAACGATGTCTCCTGCAGATGCTGTTTTAACCTCTGTCTTTTTAAGGCCTGTATAGGCATAGAGTTTGGCAATGCGGTACTGGACACGGGATCCGTCTCTTTTCAGGAGAAGAACCTCATCCCCCTGCTTCATGGTTCCGTTGTGTATTTTTCCTGTTCCAAGCCGTCCCATGTAGCTGTCATATTCAATGGCAGATGTAAGGAACTGAAGCGGCTTTTCAGGATCACCCCCAGGATCCTTTACGTTTTCTATAATGCAGTCCAGCAGCGGAGAGATGTCAGTATTTGTATCCGTAAGATTTTTACGTGCAAAGCCTTCCTTTGCTGAAGCATAGATAATGGGGAAATCAAGCTGTTCATTGGTCGCATTCAGCTGAACAAACAGGTCAAATACCATATCCAGAACTTCATTTGGACGGCAGTTCGGCCTGTCCACCTTGTTTATGACTACAATAGGACGGAGTCCCTGTTCCAGAGATTTTTTCAGAACATACTTTGTCTGGGGCATGGGACCTTCAAAGGCATCCACCAGGAGTATAACTGAATCAACCATCTTCATGATACGCTGGACCTCACCGCCAAAGTCGGCATGCCCCGGAGTATCTACGATATTTATCTTGTAGTCTTTATAAAAGACAGAGGCGTTCTTTGAAAAAATTGTGATTCCCTTTTCTTTTTCAAGATCATTGGAATCCATTACACGTTCGTCAACGTGCTGGTTTTCACGGAATGTTCCGCTCTGTTTGAGGATGGCATCCACCATTGTGGTCTTGCCATGGTCAACATGAGCTATAATGGCAATATTCTTGATCTTCTGCATTATGTCCCCGCAGTAAATAAAATAATCTCCAAAGTTGTAAAAGAAGCTTTTTTATGCCACTGTTTTTTTATAAAACTTTTAATTTTTTAAAGACTGAATTCCCATGGAAAAGCTGAAAAAACAAAGCCTGCACTGGGCAGGCTTTGTTTCGGTTAATCATTGTCTCCATCGACCCTGTATGTAAGGGACACTTTAGCCAGACTGATCTCTCCTGAAGATGTTACTGTTCTGCTGGATGTTCCTTCTTTTACAATGTCATCATTCTGATTAATGAAGACATCCAGACCGGCTGTTTCTTCATAACCTGAAACCATTACTCTGAGAGATGTCAGGCTTCCAAGATTCTTTTTGAAATAATAAAAACCTCCGGATTTCATTTCAGCGTCAGTCCTGTCAAAAAAGATCATATCATCCCCGTCTGTTTTGTACCATCCGTGAAAAGATCCGTCAGTACCGATTATTTCTATTGAGTACATTTCCTCATCATCTGTTATTTCACAGCCGGAAAAGACAAAAGCTCCGGAAAACAGAATCAGTACTGCTGCAAGTCTGAGAATTCTTAACATCATGCTTTTCCGGCTGAGCCCAGCACATTAATGTTTTTATCCTTGTACAGATCCCTTAAGAGATCCCTTGCAGGTCCCATAAACTTTCTCGGATCGAATTCCCCGGGATTTTCTGCAAGAACTTTACGAACAGCGGCTGTCATGGCAAGACGGCCGTCTGAGTCAATGTTGATCTTGCATACAGCAGATTTTGCAGCCCTGCGAAGCTGTTCCTCCGGAATGCCTATGCTGTCCTTTAAAGCACCGCCGTACTGGTTGATGGTCTTTACCAGATCCTGGGGAACGGAAGATGAACCATGGAGAACAATCGGGAAGCCCGGAAGTCTCTTTTCCACTTCTGCAAGAATATCGAATCTGAGAGGTGGCGGAACCATGACTCCGTCCGGGCCTGTCGTACACTGCTCAACAGTGAATTTATGGGCTCCGTGGGAGGTGCCTATGGAAATGGCCAGGGAATCAACACCTGTTTTTTTGACAAAATCTTCCACATCTTCCGGTCTGGTGTATGATGATGCCTCTGCCTTTACATCATCCTCTATGCCTGCAAGAACTCCAAGTTCACCTTCCACTGTAACATCATACCTGTGAGCAAATTCCACAACCTTTGCGGTCAGAGCTGCGTTGTCATCATAGCTGAGAGAGGAACCGTCAATCATTACAGAAGAAAAGCCCATCTCAATGCAGCTTCTGCAGATTTCAAAGCTGTCTCCATGATCAAGATGAAGAACAATAGGAATAGGATACCCAAGCTCAGCAGCATAGGCAACAGCACCTTCCGCCATATAACGGAGCAGGGTCTGATTTGCATATTTTCTGGCACCTGCGGAAACCTGAAGAATTACAGGTGATTTTGTTTCCACACAGGCCTGAATAATAGCCTGAAGCTGTTCCATGTTGTTGAAATTATAGGCAGGAACCGCATATCCGCCGTTAACCGCCTTCTTAAAAATCTCTCTGCTGTTTACAAGTCCCAGATCCTTATAGTTAACCATAAAAACCTCTCAAAAATTTATGCTGAACAGGAAAATGCTCGCACAGCATTCAGTGATATTATATATTTTATGCTTTATGTTGCAAGCATTTATTTGTCACGGAGCTGTGAAGCAGATGTTTTTCTGCCTCTCCCTGCACAGTGCAGCCATGTTTTTATGCAATAAAAGATTTGACCTGTGCATGATTCATTTTAAAATCTGTCCTATATTGTTCCGGATGGAGGTTTCATAAGAATGAAGGAACTTGAGGGCGGACTTGAAAACGTCCCTGGTTTTAAGTTTTCAGCCGTAAAATGCGGCATACGTTATGCGGACAGACTTGACTACTGTCTCATAGCAGCTGATTCAATGTGCAGCGGAGCAGGTGTTTTCACACAGAATGCACTGGCTGCAGCACCTGTAAGACTGTGCAGGGAAAACATCAAACAGCCTGTAAAAGCAGTTCTGATCAATTCCACAAATGCTAATGCATGTACAGGACGTACAGGATACAACAATGCCAGATATCTTTCCGGCGACATGGCAGAACTTCTGAATGTTCATCCGTCATCAGTTCTCATGTGTTCCACCGGAATCATAGGAGAACAGCTTCCAGAAGAAAAGATGGCTGCTGTTCATCAGACACTGGTGGACGCTCTTTCCCCGGAAAATGGCGATCTCATCAGCCGTGCCATAATGACAACAGATACTGTACCAAAGAAAAAGGCTGTTTCCTTTGAAACATCAAAAGGCACTTTCACACTGGCAGGAACAGCAAAAGGTGCAGGAATGCTGGCTCCTAACATGGCAACTCTTCTGTCTTTTTTCCTGACAGATGCACCGGTTCCGAAAGCCAGACTTCAGTCCATTTTCGAATGGGCAGTAAGTCAGACTCTGAACAGAATTTCTGTGGACGGGGATACATCAACCAACGACACAGCCATTATTCTTTCTCCTGTTTCGGATGATCCGCTGACAGATGAAGATGATCTAAATGCCTTTACAGAAGCCCTTATGTCGGTTCTTGGAAATATAGCAGAAAACATCGTACGGGACGGTGAAGGAGCCACAAAGCTGATCCATGTGGAAATCAGACACGCTGCCTCGGATGAAGATGCTCTGCGCATGGCAAAAAAAATAGCAGAATCCGTTCTGGTGAAAACTGCCTTTTTCGGAGAAGATCCCAACTGGGGAAGAATCGCCATGGCCATAGGAAATTCCGGTGCCGGAGTAAATGAAGAGAGCCTGTCCATTTCATTCGGAGACTGCATGTTTCTGAACAACGGAAAGCCACAGAAGAATGACCCTGACAAAATAAAGGAAGTCATGTCACAGAAGGAAATTACAGTTCTGGTGGACTGCGGTCTCGGTTCAGGAGAAGCTTCGTATATTACCAGCGATCTTTCCTATGAATATGTAAAAATCAACGCTGAATATACTACATAGAAAAATATTTCAGGGAAAAGGTTTCCTGTCAGGTGCAGCTTTAATTGCTTGACAGGAAATTTTTCTCTTTATTATACTGCATTATGCGGCTGTAAACAGGCTCTGCAGCGATCGGGGTAAACCCGATTTTTTTATTTTATAGACAGAGGATCATATGTTATCAGAAATATTACAGAAAATTATAGAAAAAGACAGGAAGTATCTTTTCCAGAATTACGGAAACAGAAGAGCTGTATGTTTCACAAAAGGAAAAGGATCTCTCCTTTACGATCAGGACGGAAAGGAATATATTGATCTTTTCGCAGGAGTTGCAGTATGCTGTCTGGGCTACGGACACAGGGCATATACAGAAGCTCTTCACAGACAGATTGACAGCCTTCTCCATTCATCCAATCATTTCTATAACAAAGAACAGGCCGATGCAGGTCAGGCAGTTGCAGAAATGAGCTTTCCGGGCAGAACACTTTTCTGCAACAGCGGAACTGAAGCCAACGAAGCGGCAATAAAGCTTGCAAGGAAATGGGGACTGTCCGTAAACAAAAACAAGTACACAATTCTGTCTTTCAGCAAAACATTTCACGGAAGAACTTTTGGAAGCATGACGGCCACAGGCCAGAAAAAGATTCATGACGGTTTCGGTCCTCTGCCGGAAGGCTTTGAATATCTGCCCTACAACGATATTGAGGCTTTCAAAAAAGCAGTAAAAAAGGAAGACCGTACTGCAGCTGTAATTCTTGAACTTGTTCAGGGAGAAGGCGGAGTTCTTCCTGCAGACAGATCTTTTGTGAAACAGATGGGAGATATCTGCAGAGAAAAAAAGATTCTGGTCATTGTTGATGAAGTCCAGACCGGTGCAGGCCGTACAGGAAAACCTTTTGCATACCAGAACTATGAACTGGAACCGGATATTATCACCATGGCAAAAGGCCTGGCCGGAGGCATTCCCATAGGTGCAGTCCATGCAAAGGAATTTCTCAATGATTTTCTGCCGGCAGGAAGTCACGGCACAACTTTCGGAGGCAATCTTCTGGCTTCTGCTGCTGCAAAGGCAGTCCTTAAGGAGCTCAGAAAACCGGCTCTGCAGAAAAATGTGGAAAAGATTTCCGGCCTGCTTTTCAGCACTCTTAATGAAATGAAAAAAGAAATCTCCATCATAAAAGATGTAAGAGGGATGGGACTTCTCATAGGAGTTGAGCTGACAGTTCCCGGAAGTGCACTTGTTGATGCTGCACTTGAAAACGGTCTTATTATAAACTGCACATCCGGAAATGTCATAAGACTTGCACCTCCTTTAAATATAAAGGCATCTCAGGCCGCAAAGGGTCTTAAAATATTAAAGAAAATTCTCAAAGAAGCAGAGGCGTCAAAATGAAAATTCCTGAAGTACAGACAAAGGATCTTAAAACAGATACTGATTTCTCCGGAGCTGAGGCAATGGCAGTTCTGGACTTCGCAGCAAAACTGAAACAGGATCTTTACAAAGGAAAAAAACACGAATATCTTAAAGGGAAAACTCTGGCCATGATTTTTGAAAAGAGTTCCACCAGAACACGTGTTTCCTTTGAAACAGGAATGTATCAGCTGGGCGGCAGAGCTCTGTTTCTGAGCAACAGCGATATTCAGATCGGAAGAGGCGAACCATTTCCGGACACCGCAAAGGTTCTTTCCAGATATGTGGACGGTATAATGATAAGGACTTTCGGGCAGGAAAAAGTTGACATTCTGGCAAAGGAAGCATCCGTTCCTGTTATAAACGGACTTACAGACTCATATCATCCATGCCAGGGATACACAGACATGTTTACCATCTACGAAAGGGAAACAGGGCTTTCCGGCGTAAAACTGGCATATCTTGGAGACGGAAACAACATGGCTCATTCACTGCTGCTGTGTTCAGCCCTTCTGGGGGTTGATGTGGCTGTTGCTTCCCCGAAAAGATATCTGCCTGATCCTCTGGTTGTGGCAAAGGCAGAAGAACTGGCAAAGATTTCCGGCTCAAAGGTGCTGGTTACCACCAGTGTAGAGGAAGCTGCTCAGGGAGCAAATTATCTGTATACCGATGTATGGGCAAGCATGGGTCAGGAAAAAGAAGCAGAAAAGAGGAAAAAGATTTTTGCAAAATATCAGCTGAACAGCAGAGTTCTGGAATACGCAGCAGAAGGATGCAAAGTTCTTCAC
>JAZRYV010000153.1:0-13962 GCA_045600925.1 Spirochaetota bacterium | reverse complement strand
GTTTGGCTCATTAGAGAATAATAGTTGGGCATAATTATTTCCATGCCCTGTCAGTGTCAAATATTTTTTAAAATATTATTTAACAAGACCGATCAGGTCCATCTGAAGCTGAGCTCTTGCTGCATATGGAGAAGAAGGATAGCTTCTGATCATGTTTCTGAAGGTCTCTGCAGCAGAGCTGTCGTATCCCATTTTAATATAGCACAGGCCTATATTGTAGCAGGCAGAGGCCCCGTCTTCCGTATTGCTGAACTCCTCATAAAGCCCCCTGTAGCAGGCGATGGCTTCCAGATATTCCATTCTTTCAAAATAAATTGATGCAAGCTTATCCCAGGCCTGGCTTCTGTGAGTTCCGTCAAAATAGATCTCCAGATATTCACGGAGCTCCTCCTCTGCCCTGTCAGTTTTACTGAGTTCCATAAAATGCAGGCCGTTGCTGAATTTCATATCATCAGCAGCCTGAGCCATGGAAACAGGTTTTTCTTCAGCAGCATTTTCAGGAACGACCTGAGAAAAAGCAACACGGCTGAAAGCCACGCAGGTGAACATAAAAAAGAAAAAAACAGAAAGGGATAAAATTTTCATACGGTCACTCCGTAAAATTATGTCTCATTTATTTATCGACCGTTCTGATAATTTTAAATACATTTATTCTGTTTTATGCCATTAAGATTCCATTTTTTATAAAGACAGGAATTCCTTAAAAAAAAACAGAAACAAGCCGATAATAATACGAAATACTCTGCTGAAATCAGGAGGCTGCAATGTATATCAGATTCATTTTTCAGGTTTTTATCTGCTGTGTCCTTTCTGCAGGAACTGTTTTCCTGTACGCAGATGAAAAAAAGGAGACTTCAGCTGCTGATGTAAAACAGGAAAGAACAGAAACAGGTGTTCAGAAACAGAAAAATTCTCCTGAAACTGAAAACAGCAGGAAAGAAACTGATTCAAAAAAAGAAGCTGCAGCTGCTGAAGATGCCAGAAAAGCCAGTTGGATTAAGGATACGATTAACTTCGGCATCCAGAAAGAAAGGCGTGAAGCTGCAGGAATGATTCCGTCCATAAAAACACCGGCCGTGAGGCAGGAGCTTCACGACATGCTGACGGAGACTCTGAAAACAGAAACCAATACTGACATGAAGGTGAAGATTCTGACTGTTCTCGGAGACATGAAGCTTCCGGGAGGAGAAGAGGAAATCATCAGTATGACAGGAGACGAATCTGAGGATGTGGCCGCATCTGCTGTTTATGCACTGAAAGAAAAAGGAACTGTTTCTGCAGCACCGGTAATGCTGGAAAAACTGAAGAGCAGAAAGCTGGATGAGGATTCAAGGCTCACATCAGGTCTCATCTCAGCCCTTGCATCCTTCAGGTATGCAGAAGGTCTTCCTTATATTAAGGAACACATCAGCGACACATCTGCAGTACAGTCTGTAAGAGAACAGCTGACCATTTATGCAGGGAGTCTGTCCTCTCCTGAAGCAGAGGAAATTCTCCTTAAACTCTATAAAGATGAAGATGAAGAAATCATGATCCGCTGTTTTGCCGTAAACGGTCTTTCCAAAAACGGAACAGGAAGCTTCGGGAAGGACATAAACGAAGTCCTTGCAGTCATAGATGCCTACCCTTTTAAGAAAAGACAGCGGTATTACAGTCTGGTTCTGTATTCGGTTACTGCACTGGTAAAAGCAGGAGACAGTTCTGCCGTCCCTAGACTTCTGGATTCTCTGAAAAGCGACAATGCATCAGTACGTCTCCGTGCAGCAGAACTCATTGGAGAAACCGGAGACAAAAGAACTATTGACATTTTAAAATATAAAATGAACCATGATTCAGATTCCAAAGTGAGAAAGGCTGCAGAGAATGCGCTGAAAAAACTGGAAGCATCTCCGGGAAAAGACAAATCCGGAACAGAGACCGGCGTGAAAACAGAATCTCAGAAAGATTCTTCCGCTCAGGAATCTCAGACAGAAAAAAGCCAGAAAACCGAAGCAGAGAAGAAATGAAAGAACAGACGAATCAGACATCAGACTCCTTTGAAAGATCAGGGATTCTTCAGCGGATAAAGGATCTGGGCCTGCTGGCCTTATATACAGTCATATCTGCATTTATTGCATTAATCTTTATGGATCTGATCATATATCCTGTCTCATCCTTTGCCCTTAACAGAACCGGTCTGTTTACTTTTCTGTTCAGATATGGAATTCTGTTCTTTGCTGCAGGAAGCATCATCTTTTTCATTGCAAAAAAAGTTAAAAAATACAGGAAGCACGGTGCAGGTGCAGCAGAAATTATTCTGGCACTTCTGAAAATTCCTGCACGGACAGCAGCAGTATTCATCTTTATTCTGCTTGTCAGCGGAGTAATTATAGCGGCTCTGTGGTTTATGCTTTCCATAAACAGCTCACTGATCAGCTCATTTGCGGGGTAGCCATGCCTGGTTTCGACAGCTATTTCAGTACTTTCCCTCCTCTGAACAGAGCAGAGGATTTTAATGAATTCTGGACAGATGCACAGAATGCCCTGAAATCCATTCCCATGGAAGTTTCCGTTTCAAAAAAAATTCAGGACGGACTTTTCCGGAAAGCAGAACTTTACTTTCACAGCTTCATGCGGACAAAGGTTCACGGAACGCTTATGATTCCTCAGGATGTCAGAAAACCGGCTCCTGTAATCGTAATTCATGACTACAACAGCAGGAAAACCCCGGACACGAAGGAGCTGGATCCTTCTCTGGCCTGGTTTTTCCTTACCATGAGAGGCCATGATTTAGCTGACAGTCAGGAGACAGATCTGCAGGATGAACAGAGTCCAGGGTATCTCATAGAAAATATACTGGACAGAGGTACCTATTATCTCCGTGCAGTATATCTGGACGTTCTGCGGTCAGTTGATGCTCTGAGACTGGTCTCAGGTTTAAACTGCAGCCGTATCGGCATCATAGGAAAAGGACTCGGGGCTGCAGCCGGGATCTGTGCAGCATCACTGTCGGACAGAGTTGCAGCACTGGTTCTGGAAACACCTTCCTTCTGCTATCTTGACCAGAGTCAGAATCAGTCCATTGGAGACGCAGCAAGGGAAATAAACAATTACATTTCATCGGACAAACACAGCAGAAAAAAAATAAAACAGAACCTGTCCTATTTTGATGCAATGAACTTTGCAGATATGGTACAGTGTCCTGTAATGGCCACAGCAGGTTTTAAGGATCAGATTTCGACACCTGAAAGCGTCTTTGCCCTGTTCAATCATTTTCGCTGTGAAAAGGTAATGGAAGTTTACCCGGAAGAAGGCAATACGGCCGGAGGAATTAAACAGTTCCGGAAAGAAACAAAATGGATAAAGAGCCTTATTCTGGAAGACGGAAATCAGAATTCCCTGAAACAGTAAACAGCAGTTCAGCAGTTTTATTCTTTCCACTGCCCTGCCTGAATCCTGTTTTTTATGGAAGCATGATTTTATGCAGGATCTGATGCACTGCCTGTGATATATGGAACGAAAGTGGCTGTGCCGATGATTTCTTCCATCAGTGTGCCGTCAGCCTTCTTTGTATATTTCATAATATTATGACCTGAACTGTTCCCCACAGGAATTACAAGCCTTCCGCCGCTGTTCAGTTTATCGCATATATCCACAGGAAAAATTTCAGCACCGGCTGCCACAACTATGGCATCAAAGGTGCCTTCAGTAGTGTTGAAATCATCCGTATTAACCACCTCTGCATTGGAAAAACCGTATTTCCGAAGCAGAGCTGACGCCCTTTCTGCCAGCCACGGGATGCGTTCCATGGAAACGACCTGCTGTGCCATCAGGGAAAGCACTGCAGTCTGATAGCCGGAACCAGTGCCGACCTCAAGAACACGTTCCTCCCCTGTCAATGAAAGGGCCTGAACCATTCCTGCAATAACAGAAGGCTTTGATATGGTCTGACCAAAACCTATGGGCAGGGAAGAATCCTCATAGGCTCTGTATCTGAGTGCTTCAGAAACGAAAAGATGTCTCGGAACAGTATAGATTACCTGAAGCACTCTTCCGGATATGCCTTTCCTGGAGAGAGCTTTTACCATCCCCTCCCTTATATATTCCATTCCATCATTTTCCGGGAACAAAATAACCTCCCCACTGAGTTCCTTTCATTCCTCTGTAATCAACATCAATTTTAACGTCAGACCACCAGCCTTTAAAAAAGGATCTTTTGAAGGTTGAATAGACAAGCACATACCTGTATTCTTCAGAATCTTTTATTCTGCTGTACAGCATCCCCATCCGGTCAGCCTCGCCTGGACGGAAAACATCACCTCCTGTACTCTGTGCAATGCTGATCAGAGAAGGATCCGGTGTTCCGGTGGAAATAATATATACAGGAATAAAATGACTTTTTGCATAGCTGATGACGGTCCGTTCTGAATACTGACTGAAAGATTCAGGATCCAGAGTTCCGTCTGTTATAAGGATAACGGCCCTCCGTTCCAGCTTCGGGACCAGATCTGTTATTGCATTATACAGAGCCTTCCCTGTATTCCGTCCTCTGCCGAATTCACCGTTTTTAAGAACTTTGAGATTTCTTCTCCGGCTCCAGTCAAAATCACTGCTGTCCATACTGTCGCTGTTAAAATCCAGAATTTTAACGGAGTCGTCTGTATGCATCTTTTTCAGAAAGAAATCAGCCAGCCATGGTATCTCAGCAGCATTCTTTCTGCAGGATTCTGATCTGTCTACGCATATGACTGAGGCAGCAGCAGGAGTTCTTTTCCGGATATAATCAACAGACTCAAGCCTCATCTCAGCACTGTCTTCCGTAAGGGTAAAATGTTCCGGAGTCAGTCCTGTAACAGGCCTTCCCATTCTGTCCCTGACATTTACATAAAAAGCCACTGCAGGGAACTGATCAGTATCCACTGCGGTTATATCAGTATTAAGATTGGAATACTGTCTTGCGGCAGGTGAAAAGACCAGAACACATCCTCTGCCGGCATCCAGACAGTACAGATATCCGTCTCTGTCAAAAGCTGCAGTCATGAGAGTGCCGAAACTGTCCTTTCTGCTGCCGTCTTTTACAGTCCAGCTGTTAAATGTGCTTATGCTTCCGTCATCAATACTGTATTCAACAAGCCCTTTCTTTTTATCGCTGATGAAAAGTCTTCCGCCTCTTACCTGAATGCCGGAAAGACAGTCTGATGAATATTTGAGAGTTCTGCAGAAATTGCCGAAGGTGTCAAAAACGCAGATGCGGCTGTTCCCTGAATCAGTTATGTATAGATGACCATCCAGATATGCAATGTCTGACGGGTTCATCAGTTCACCGTCATAGATTCCTTTTTTGCCGAACTGAAGAATAAATCTTCCGTCCGCCGAAAATTTCTCTATTCTGCTGTTTCCGGAATCAACTGCATAGATGCATCCGTTCTCCCCGAAACAGATTCCCTGAGGTCCGTGAAACTTTCCAGGCCCGCTTCCGGTCCCGCCCATGGATGTCTGAACAGATCCTTCGCTGTCGTAGATGAAAATTTTATCATTCTTAAAATCAGTGACAGCAATAAGTTTTCCGCTGCAGTCTATGCCGTAAAGCTTTCCGTCAGCAGAAGGGGTTACGGAAAACAGGCTGTGTCCCTGGGAATCTGTCTTAACCATTCTTCCGCTGCTGAATGAAGTAATATAAAGGCTCTTGTTTCCGTCCACAGCAATATCAACAGGATCAGGGAAACTCATGTTTCCTCTTTCCGGAGGCATGACCACATCACGGAGTACAAGGCCTTCCAGTGCCGGTTCATATATCCTGAAGCTGTCACGGAAAGCAATGGCTTCTGCTCTTGAAGCTGCAGCTGCATCCTCAGGAAACATTTTGCTTATAATGGAAAGTTCGGAAGCTGCCGCATCAATGAAACCAGCCAGTTCATAGGAACGGGCCAGATAGTCCCTTGCTGAATAATATTCAGGATATTCATTTACAGCTTTTCTGAAATATTCCGCAGCTGCAAGATATTCCATATTGTTAAAATGGCTCATCCCTTTTTTGAAAATGCCCTTTGCAATCTCAAATTTTGCAAGCTGGGAAGTTTTTGACATAAGCCCTTCCCCTGCGGAAAGGACAAGGAATGCCATAAGAAATGCAGTAACAAAACGTTTCAAAACTGTACCTGTTTAATATTTAGATTATCTCTTTTTATATATCGGAAAATATTATGTCACCTTATAGTATTTTTCACGCAGAAAGCCGTCTTTTCCCTGAAACATATTTATTTAAGAAGTCCCTTTTCCGCTGCAAACTCATAAAGACAGGCAGATGCTTTTCTTATGGAAGCCATTATCTCCTCCGGAGGTGTATCACCCGTATCTGATACTGCTTTGAACAGACGGCATTTTACACTGAATTTTCTGCAGGCACGGATCACAGCAGCCCCTTCCATGTCCGCAATATCAGCCTCTGCACTTAATTTTTTTCTGTCATCAGGATCCAGCACCGGAAAGTCTCCTGTTGACAGAACACATTCCCTGAAGCCCGGAACAGGGTCCTGTACAGGAATTTCCGCTTTTTCATACAGAGTAAATCTGTCCCTTTCCACTGCAGCTCTGACCTGCAGAATGTCCCCGGCTGACAGGTTCCCTGACAGCCCTCCTGCAGTGCCAAAATTCCACAGCTCATCAGTTCCGTATTTAAGAATAAGATATTCCGCAGCAAGGGCTGCATTGACCTTCCCGATTCCGGAAATAATTAAAACAAGGCTCTCACTTCTGAACACCTGAAAAGGCCTGTCACTTATTTTTTCCATCTTAAAACCTTTTATAAAAGGCTGAGCCTCAGCCCCTGCAGCCATAATTATTCCTTTCATCTCAAAGCAGCCCCCGTAAATAATTCAAAAAAAGATTGCATATCCTGTACATAAAAGTCAATATGAAAAAACAGGAGAAAACACATGAAAAAATTTCTTTTTACACTGATGATGTCTGCTCTTTTCTTTTCCACAGCATGTGAAAAAACACCTGCAGCAGAAGAGCCTGCCGGGCTGAAATGGCTTACATTCAACGAAGGCTTCGAAAAAGCAGGGGAAAAACATCTTTTTATTATGGCTGATTTTTATGCAGACTGGTGCAGCTGGTGCAGAGTAATGGACAGGGAAACTTTTACTAATCCTGAGGTAAAGGCTATTCTGGACAGATATTTTACAGCAGTAAGAATACGCACTGACAGAGAGGATGATCATATAAGTTTCAGAGGGAACACCTATTCCCCAAAACAGTTTGCCGCAGGTCTTGGGGTTCAGGGACTGCCCACAGCAGTCTTTTTTGATCACGAAGGCAGGATTCTTGAAGCAGTTACAGGATTTAAAAAGGCTGATGAGTTCCTGAAGATCCTGAACATGATTGTATCAGAAAAAAAGAAATAATTCCTGTTTTCAGACAGAAATCAGAAAATATTTTCAAGAGGCATGCCTATGTAAATTTCGGCAGACAGCTCCTGCTGTGTGCTGTTTTTCCCGATTTCGTTATATACCTGATCACGCAGATGGAGCCAGAGTCTGGAATAGCAGACATTAAGCCCCAGATTTGCGGAGCACACTGCAATTTCTCCTCCTATTCCAATATCCAGTCTGCTGCCGTTCAGGCTGGTTTTCCAGGGTTCAGGAACCTGTACACCGCAGGCACGGTTCGCAGCAAATGCATTTAACTCCCCTCCGAAAATACGGCCGTACATCACAAAGAAAGTCATGCCTCCTCCCGCCACATAATCAGTAAATTCGTCAGCCATGGAAAGAAAAGGCGCAAAACGGATCATCGGCCCTGCACACAGGCAGTGATAGTTCATAAAATTACCGGTGTATTCCTTTCTGGAGCCTCCGTTCACTGAGGTCTTTACAGTCTGGTCAGTATTCTGACCTCTGTACCCTCCCCTGATCCCTATCTTTACAGCCATCTTTCCCATATTAAAATATACAGGTTTAAAGGGAACCACATCCAGCATGAGATTTACAGCCGAATTTACATATTTAAGTTTTTTCCCGTCAACCGCATGTCTTATTTCAGTGTCTGTAATTTTTCCTGCACAGTCCAGCCCGTAGGAATAGCCCAGATTAATCTGCATAAAAGTATTGAGAAATTCTCTGGCACAGAGTTCAGATGAAACAGTCAGTCCCAGACACAGCACAAGGATAATAAAAATTTTTTTCATAATTCAACCATCAGGACAGGAAATAAAAACTGTGTCAGTCTTGCCCATTTCATATCCTGATTCAAGAAAAATTTATGCAGCGGCAATATAAAGGGAATTTTTTCGCTGAGTTCGGGACAGACAAACAGCATCGGAAAATAAAATTGACAAATACCATACAGAAAAGAATACTGTATGATTCAATACAGTCAGAAAGACATATTTTTTCAGCAACAGGAGTATGGTTTTGAAACTTAAAGGTGCAGAAATTATCATAGAGTGCCTTAAAAAGGAAAAGGTTGAAGTAGTTTTCGGATATCCAGGAAGTGCTGTAATTCCTGTTTTCCATTATCTTTTCAATGCTCCCTTTAAATTTATTCTTCCACGTCATGAACAGGGCGGGATCCACGCTGCAGACGGCTATGCACGTGCTTCCGGAAAACCCGGTGTAGTAATCGCCACATCAGGTCCTGGTGCAACCAACCTGGTAACCGGTATTGCAACAGCAAATATGGACTCAATTCCTCTGGTTGTCATAACAGGACAGGTTGCCAGAGTCATGATAGGAAACGATGCTTTTCAGGAAGTTGACATCATTGGAGTCACAAGACCTATTGTAAAGCACAGCTACATGGTTCAGAAAATAGAGGATCTTGCAAGAACCATAAAAGAAGCTTTCCATATTGCTACAACAGGAAGGCCGGGACCTGTTCTCATAGATATTCCTGTGGATATTTCCAATGAAACATATGAATTCAGCTATCCGGAAGAGATAAATATCCGGGGATACAAACCAACCTACGAAGGCAGCCCGAAACAGATAAAGACAGCCTGTCAGGTAATAGCAAAATCCAGAAGACCTGTAATCTATGCAGGAGGAGGAGTCATATCATCGGATTCAGCAGGAGAACTGGCAGAATTCGCAAGAAAGACAAACATTCCTGTTACCACCACCCTTATGGGACTTGGAAGTTTTCCTGAAACAGACAGACTTTCTCTCAAAATGCTGGGGATGTACGGAACATTCTGTGCAAACAAGGCCATTGACGAGGCAGATCTGGTCATTGCAGTGGGAGCCAGATTTGATGACCGTGTAACAGGCAAACTGGATTCCTTCAGCCGGGACTCAAGGGTTATTCATATTGATATAGACCCTTCATCAGTAAGCAAGAATGTTGCAGTTGATATTCCAATCGTAGGAAACTGCAAACATGTACTTAAGGAGCTTACAAAGTCAGTTACACCTCCGGAAATCGGAGAATGGCTTAAAAAGCTTACTGCTCTCAAGAAAAAATATCCTTTCAGCTACAAGGACAGCGACACTGTCATAAAGCCTCAGTATGTTGTTGAAGAACTCTACAGACAGACAAAAGGTGATGCAGTCATATGTACGGAAGTCGGCCAGAATCAGCTGTGGGCCGCCCAGTTCTATGAATACACAAAGCCCAGGACCTTTATTTCCTCAGGCGGCTTCGGAACCATGGGATACGGTTTTCCTGCAGCCATAGGAGCACAGCTTGCAAGACCGGACAAGAGAGTCATAGACATAGCAGGAGACGGTTCTATTCAGATGAACATTCAGGAACTGATTGTAGCTTCTCAGCACAGACTTCCTGTTATCATTGCAATTCTGAACAACGGTTTCCTCGGGATGGTGCGTCAGTGGCAGGAAATGTTCTGGGAAAAAAGATATTCACATACCTGCATTGATTTTGCTCCTGATTTTGTAAAACTTGCAGAAGCATATTCTGCAGCCGGCATAAGAATAACAGAAAAGAAAGATGTAGTTCCGGCAATCAAAAAGGCTCTGAGCATTCATGACAGGCCCATCATTCTGGATTTCCATGTGGCAAGAGAAGAAAATGTATTTCCGTTTGTTCCTGCAGGGAAAACCATTGATGACACCATTATGGGAGATGAGGAATAATGATACATACAATTTCAGTCCAGGTTGAAAACAAACCGGGAGTTCTTTCCAGAGTCGCCGGTCTTTTCTCTGCAAGAGGATACAACATAGATTCTCTTACAGTAAGCCATACAAATCAGGAAGATATTTCCATAATGACAATTGTTGTCAGGGACAACGAAAGAATTATCGAACAGATAAAGAAACAGCTCAACAAGCTTGTTGATGTCATAAAGGTTTTTGATCACACAAATGCATCTTCAGTTGTAAGGGAACTTATGCTGGTAAGAGTAAATGCCAAGCCTTCCCAGAGAGCAGAACTTGCAACCCTCGGCAAAATCTACAAGGCTGATGTTTCCGAAGTTTCACAGAAAACCATTACCTTCAGCATAAAGGCAGAGCCGGAAAAACTGGATGATTTCATGGAACTGCTCAGGCCTTACGGGATCACAGAGCTTATGAGAACAGGACGCATTTCCATGCTCAGGGAAGGCGAAAACGGTTCTTATTAAATTAAATACGGACAAAAAAATCACAGAGGAGATATAAAATGCAAGCAGTAACAATTTTACACGATAAAGATGCAGATACTTCTGCACTCAGCGGAAAGACCGTTGCAGTTATCGGATACGGAAGTCAGGGAACAGCTCAGGCTCTCTGTCTGAGAGATTCCGGAGTTAAGGTAATTATAGGAGCAAGACCCGGAAAATCCACAGACAAGGCAAAAGCTGACGGTTTTGAAGTATATCCTTTTGATGAAGCCGCAGCAAAAGCAGACATCATCCATATCCTCCTTCCGGATGAACTTCACGGAGAAATATACGCAAAATATATTGCACCGAACATGAAACCGGGAAAAACTCTTTCCTGTTCTCACGGCTTTAATATAGTATTCAAAAGAATCGTTCCTCCTGCAGGTGTTGACAGCATCATGGTTGCACCAAAGAGCCCTGCAACAGAAGAGCGCAAGGCATATGTGGCCGGTTTCGGTGTACCGGGACTTGTTGCAGTAAGTCAGGATGCTTCCGGAAAAGCAATGGATACAGCTCTTGCAATGGCAAAGGCCATGGGTTTCACAAGAGCAGGTGTTCTTAAATGCACATTTGAACAGGAAACATACGAAGACCTTTTCGGTGAGCAGAATGTTCTCTGCGGCGGCTGTGTTGACCTTATGAAGTACGGTTTTGAAACACTGGTTGAAGGCGGATATCCTCCTGAAATGGCATACTTTGAATGTATTCATGAAATGAAGCTTATTGTTGACCTTATCTACGAAGGCGGAATCCAGAAGATGAACTCCGTTATTTCCAACACTGCTGAATTCGGTGAATACTACAACGGACCAAGAATCATCACTCCGGATGTAAAGGAAAGAATGAAGGAATCACTTAAGAGAATCGAAAGCGGTGAATTTGCAAAGACATTCATCAGCGACTATGAAAACGGTTCAAAGATCCTTCTGGAAAAGAGAAAAGCTCTCGGAGACCATATTGCAGAAACAACCGGCTCCAGAATAAGAGCAATGTTTGAGCATAAATAAAAATAAACATAAAAAAATCCCCGCTCCGGCGGGGATTTTTTTATTCTCTGATACCGGATATTTTTTCCATCCATAAAAAAATAATGTTTGCATTTATTTTTCTGTCATTATAATAATTAACAAAGGAGAAATAAAATGCATAAAGAACCTGTCCTGTCTTTTTTAAATAAGCAGTTCATGAAATCCAGAGAATCAAGACTGCTGCGTATTGCTGCTGAATACATCAGCCCATACACATGTTTTGAAAAAGAAAATGTAAAACATACCGTCCTTGTTTTCGGATCTGCAAGATTAGGAGAAAATTCCCCTTACTATAAGGCAGCTGAAGAGTTTGCATATAAAACAGCCCTTTTAGATGACGAAATCAAGAAGAAGACCGGCGAAAATATTTACATCTGCTCAGGCGGCGGGTATGGTATTATGGAAGCGGCAAACAGAGGAGCAGCCAGAGCAGGCAAAAAAAATCTTGGCTTCAATATTAAACTGCCATTTGAAGAACATTCAAATCAGTACATTACAGATGAACTGAATATATCGTTTCACTATTTTTTCATGAGAAAATTCTGGTTCCTGTATCTGGCTAAGTCTGTGGCTGTCTTCCCGGGAGGTTACGGAACCATGGATGAGCTTTTTGAAACACTTACACTGCTCCAGACCATGAAAATGGAAAAATACTACTCCAACCTGTCTGTTCTCCTCTATAATGAAAAGTTCTGGAGAGAAATAATCAATTTTAACAAATTCATTGAAATGGGACTGATCAGCCCTGAAGATATGGAACTTATTCACTTTTTCGATGATATCGACGAAGGAATCAGTTTTATGAAACCAAGAATTATTGAAACAATAAATTTTGTAGAAGGCAGACTTAAAGCATAAAAAATGACCGCGGAAGCGGTCAGCTCACTGGTGTATTTTCAGCACCGGACATCCAGAGAGACTGCCCGCCGTGCAGCCGGAATAATGCGGATTCTGAAAAGACAGAAAACTGAAGGCCTGAAACGAACAGGGAGGTGTGGCTGCCGTGCTGAATAAAAAGCAGATGACCGAAGAGGATATTAAACTCAATTTCATTACGCCGGCTCTTATAGCTGCCGGGTGGCAGAATAAAATCACGATGGAAACAAAGGTCCAGTTCACCGATGGGAAGATAAACATCAAAGGAAATCTTATTTTCCGTGAACCTGCCAAAAAGGCAGATTATATCCTTTACAGCAATGCAAATACCCCTGTTGCCATCGTAGAAGCCAAAGACAATAAAAAAGCAGTATCTTACGGACTTCAGCAGGCAATGACCTATGCCAGGATGATGGATGTTCCCTTTGCCTACAGCTCCAACGGAGACGGTTTCTGTGAGCATGACTTCCTTACGGGGGAAGAAAGACACTTTGCTCTTGAAGACTTCCCATCTCCGGATGAACTGGCGGCAAGATACGAAAAAGAAATCAGCGGAGGCAGGGGACTGAACGAAAACCAGCGTAAAATCCGCAGGCAGCCCTATTACTCCAGTCAAATATCATTCGCTCCCAGATATTATCAGCGTACTGCAGTCAACCGCAGCGTTGATGCCATTGCAGGAGGACAAAAACGTCTTCTGCTCGTTATGGCTACAGGCACAGGAAAAACCTACACAGCCTTTCAGATAGTATACCGTCTTCTTAAGAGCGGACTGAAAAAGAAGGTTCTGTATCTTGCTGACAGAAACATTCTTGTTGACCAGTCTATCCAGCAGGATTTTGCTCCCCTTGAAAAGACAGTTCATAAAATAAACTTCGCAAAAGAAGATCCGAATACCATTACCTCATATGAGGTATTCTTTTCCCTTTATCAGCAGCTTGCAGACAGAGAAGATGAAAGTGAAGATGATGAGGCTTTAAACCGCCTTAAAGCTCTGTTCCGTCCGGATTTCTTTGATCTTATTATTGTTGATGAGTGTCACAGAGGATCTGCCAGAAAGGACAGCAGCTGGAGAAACATTCTTGAATACTTCTCCTCAGCCTCTCAGATCGGCATGACAGCAACGCCAAGAGAAACAAAATACATTTCCAATATTGACTACTTCGGAGAGCCTGTCTTCACCTACTCTCTGAAAGACGGTATTGATGACGGCTTCCTTGCCCCTTTCAGGGTTATTAACATCAGAATGAATATCGGTGAAGGATGGAGGCCCTGCAGGGGACAGACGGATATTTACGGGAATGAAATCGAGGACCGAATCTATACCAGCAGTGACTACGATTACAGCATTATTTTAGAAGACCGTACACAGGAGACAGCCAGGGAGATTACAGAGTATCTGAAAGCCACAGACCGGATGGCAAAAACCATTGTGTTCTGTGCCAATGAAGATGCCGCCGAGCGTATGCGGCA
>JAZRYV010000152.1:0-5347 GCA_045600925.1 Spirochaetota bacterium | reverse complement strand
CCGATGCCTTCTGGAGCTGGGTAAAGGCAGCCTGTTTTCCGTTTTCAACAATGGTATCAGCCTGTTTTCTGGCATTGTCCAGAAGATCCTTTACTTCCTCCTCAGTCTCTCTCCTGTATCTTTCCAGCTCGGCTTCCATTTCCTCAATGGAAGGTCCCTTGTACACATCAACAGGATTTCCGGCCTCATCAACTTCAAATTCCCGGTAATCCTCGGTTTCAATCATATTCTGCATGTACTTGCCGGGAAGTTCGATCTGTTTTTCGGAAGAAGAAACTCTTACCTGTCCCGGTTTAAAAATCAGCTTAGACAACCAATTCCTCCTCGCCTGCTCTGGCCACGATTATATCACCGGCATCTTCAAGCTTTCTGATGATGTTTACAATCTTCTGCTGGGATTCCTCAACATCTCTCAGACGGACAGGTCCCATAAAGTCCATATCCTCACGCAGCAGAGAGGAAGCACGTTTTGACATGTTTCTGAAAATCTTTTCCTGAACATCCTGGTCCACACCTTTGAGGGCCTTGGCCAGATCCTGTGTATCCACTTCCCTGAGAACCTTCTGAATGGAACGGTCGTCCAGAAGAACGATATCCTCGAAAACGAACATGCGTTTTTTGATTTCTTCTGCAAGTTCCGGATCCTCTTCTTCCAGTGCTTCGATAATGATTTTTTCCGTTCCGCGGTCAACATTGTTCAGAACCTCAACGATTGCATCTATACCGCCGGCAGATGTGAAATCCTCACTGGCCAGTGTAGAAAGCTTTCTTTCAAGAACACGTTCAACCTCACGGATAACATCAGGTGAAGTACGGTCCATCTGGGCAATACGCTTGGCCACATCTGCCTGCATCTGATGAGGCAGACCGGAAAGGATTGTAGCCGCTTTCTGGGGTTCCAGGTATGCAAGGATAAGGGCTATAGTCTGAGGATATTCACCCTGAATAAAATGCAGCAGATGACTTGGGTCTGTTCTCCTGATAAAATCAAATGGCCTTACCTGCAGCGATGAGGTAAGTCTGTTTACGATGTCGATGGCCTTCTGAGTTCCAAGAGCACGTTCCAGAACGTCTCTGGCATAGTCCACACCTCCGGTGGTGATAAACTCCTGGGCCATCATCATTTCCTGGAATTCCTGGAGAACCGCATCCTTGTCTTCAGGCTCGATCTTGTCAAGACGGGCAATCTCGAAAGTGAGAGATTCTATTTCGTCCTCTCTCAGATGTCTGAAGATCTGGGCGGAAACATCAGATCCTAGAGAAACAAGGAAGATGGCAGATTTCTGTCTTCCGGTAAGTTCCTGTTTCTTGTTACTCATTACAGCTCCTCATATTATAAAGCAGCATCAGTCTTCTGCAAGCCATGTACGAAGCAGTTTTGCCACATCGTCAGGTCTTTCCTTGGCCATGGAAATAGCACCTTCCAGCAGTTCTCTTCTGGCTCTTTCCTCCATGGAAAGTTCGACGTCAACACCTTCCTCTTCAAGGCCACGAAGAGCAGCTTCACGCATACGCTGCTGTTCAAGAGCCAGCTGTTCCTCTCTGAGGCGGCGGCGTCTTTCCATCTCTTTCTGTATGGTGCGGAACAGAATAAAGCCTACAAACAGTGCAGCGACAACCACTATACCGGCCATAAGCAGTTTCTTGATCTGTTCCTTCCGTTTGTATTCATCCCTGATGCTTTCCCAGTAAGCACTTCTGTCAAACATTATATTCTCGACAGCAACCTGATCTCCTCTGGCCTGATCAAAATTGATGGCTTTTTTGATTATGTTTTCGGCCTTTCGCAGTTCATCTTCTGTCAGGGGAATCTGAACCAGTGCCTTGTTGGGATCCAGATCATAGGATCCGTCCTCATTTTTTGGCAGAGACTGAATACCGTCTATTGCTATGGCAACAGAAACTCTTGTAATATCATAGGGGTCCCTTTCAATTTTTCTTGTGGTCTTGTTCAGGGCATGATTTACGATATTTTCCTTTTTGTCATACTTTGCAAACTGGTCATCACCGGCCTTGTATCCGGGAGGTGTATTTCCTTCTGTTCCTGCAGGACCTTCAGGATTCCATCCGTGTCCCTGAAAATTTTCCTCTGTGGTCTTTTCAGAAATTTTAAGAGAATCCTGAACTTTTCTTTCGGAATATGGAGTCAGAGGATTGTCTTTTTCCATCTCAATAGGAGTGTATTCTTCCTGTTCCTCGTTCTTCTTGTCCCAGTTAAAATCCATATTCAGACGAACAATCTGAAGACGGTCCTCTGAATATATTCTCTGAAGACCTTCCTTTATGTCACGGAGAAGTTTAATACGTGCAACTTCCTCAACCTTCTTGCGTTTTTCCAGAATATCATATTCCATTCTGGCTTTGTCGAATTCATCATCAAAATCAGAAATAATCTTTCCTGAATCATCTGTAACAATAACATCCTCAGGTTTAAGCCGGCTTCCGACTGCCCTGGAAACAAGCTGTACAATGCCCTTGATCTCCTTTCTGCTGAGGGAATCATATCCTGGAGCAAGATGAACAGTAACTGCTGCAGTATAGGGTGTATTGGCATCGGTATAAAGAGTATCCTCTGCAACGGCAATTTCCACAGAGGCTTTGTCTATGTTTTTAAGGGATTCAATGTGACGCCGGACTTCATCCCGGAGAGCTCTCATGTATTTCACATCAAGCTCACGGTCAGTGTCTGTCCACTTTGAGACATCAAACAGCTTCCATCCCGGAATGCCCTTTGGGATGCCGTCTTCCTGAGCCAGCTTGGTAAGGATAACTTCCCTTTCGGAAGGTTTTACCATAATGGATGCAGCACCGGAGGTTTTGTAGTAGTAGCCAAGCTCTTCCAGTTTTTTGGTTACGGAGCCGAAATCATCTGAGGACAGTTCGGAAAAAAGAACCACATTGGGTTCTCCGCTGGAAACAGTAAAAAGAACAGCAAAGGAAACAATGACAACACCTGCAACAACGCCTATAATAATACGCTTTGTCTTATCCAGTTTCTGAAAGATCTCTTTTGCCTGAGATATGATCTTTTTAAGGAATTCCATTGTACTGTTCCTGATAATAAAATTATGCCATAAAACTAATGTGACATAACATTATTTAAACATTAAAAAAAATGTCAATTAATTTCCCTTTTACTGTTCAATAAAGAAGAAAAAAAGGAGGTTAACTGACATGTACAGGCCGGGACAGGCCCGGCCGGCTTAAAAAGAACTTTTATCAGCGCAGATTTATAATTTCCCTGTATGCCCGTATTGCTTCATCCCTTACGGCCTTGGCAAAAGTCAGAGAAACTTCTGCTTTCTGCTGGGCAATCATAACAGTGTGAATATCCACGGATTCCGGAGCATGAATCATGGTCTCTGCCATTTCCTCGGCATCAACCTGCAGATCATTGACACGGTTCACCATGCTGTTGAGCATCTGAGCAAAAGAACCTGTCACATCATCAGCTGCAGGCTCCTGTCTGTGAATATTGCCGTAGTGGAGAGGATTTGTCACCTTCATTGCCACCACATTTCCTGTAAAGATGCTGTCGGCACTCATTTATTTTCTCCTGTCACTTCTAAGAATTCTTTCCAATTTCAAGAGCCTTTGAATACATGCTTTTCGCATTGTTTACCATCATAACATTGGCTTCGTAGGATCTGGATGCAGAAATAAGATCAGTCATTTCCGTTACAACAGTAACATTCGGCATTTCCACATATCCTTTTTTGGGTCCTGTCTTAATGGCATCAGGATGATCCGGATCATAGACCAGCCGCAGAGGAGATTTGTCATCTTCAATCTTGACTATTCTGACTCCCTGTCCTGTTCCATGATCCACCCTGTCCGGCACCAGAGGCGATTTATAAAATGGACGGACATTCACCGGAGCAAAGATTGCTCTCTTTCTTCGGTATGGACCGTCACCTTCCGGAGTCCTGGTCGTGCCTGCATTTGCAATATTGCCGCTGATCAGATCCATGCGCAGACGCTGTGCAGTAAGACCGGTTGATGCTATATTAAAACTGTCAAACATTCCCATTTACTTTTCACTCCACTATGCAGATCTCATGGACAGCTTGAGCATTTTAAAGTTATGGTTGAGGCCTGAAACATAGGTATTATAGCGCATCATGTTCTTTGCTGCATCAACCATTTCCTTTTCAATATCCACATTGTTGCCGTCATTTCTGTAGGATGTTGTGTAATCCAGATTGATTCTTGGCCGGACACCGCGTATATCCCTTTCAGTATAAAAAGGAATATGACGGCTGTCTGACATAAGAGCCGGAAGTTTATTGTCAGGATCCTGATTTCCCCTTATAACACGTCTCAGTTCGCTTTCAAAGTTAACTTCGCTTCTGCGGAAATGAGGCACATCCACATTTGCCACATTGTTGGCAATAACACGTCTTCTTACAGTTTCCACATCAAGGGCTTTTTCAAGAAGATAATTGGTTTTCATTAGTCTGGAATCGCTGAACATTTTGAACACCTTCTTAAAATTAAGGTTTACACCCTGTAATACTCATCGGCATATATAAAAAAACTTTAAGAATTTTTATGGGACATAACACATTTTTTGCAGATTTTCCGGGCTGTCTGATAACACACTGAATGTCCGGAATCAGCAGAAGGGAGGATATCCGATGAAAACAGACTCAGAACAGGAAGAAATGCTGGAAGCATGGGACTGGGAAAAGGCTGAACCTGCCGGAATTGCTGTTTCCAGAACCAAAGCTCATGCAGAGGGAATTCCACACGAAGGGGTTCATCTGTGGATCATAAAACCTGAAACCCCGGAACCGATTGTTCTGCTCCAGAGAAGATCCATGCTCAAACTGACCTTTCCCGGAGTTCTGGATATTTCCGTGGGAGGCCATGTACCCTTCGGACTCCGTGAAGGCAAGGTCCGGAAGGAAGCCATGGAGGAGCTTGGATTCTGTCCGGAAGAAAAAGATCTGACAGATCTGGGAATCAGCAGATACGAAGGTCCGGAACAGGAAGGGCGGATTAACAGAGAGTTCACTCATGTTTATGTAACCTGTTCTTCACAGCCGCTGGAAAGCTACAGATTTGCAGACGGAGAAGTCGAAGGCCTTGCAGCAGTTCCATTAAACAGACTGAGGGCTGTAATGAAAGGAGAAGATGCCGGCCCCTGTCTTTACTATGACGGCTCTTCTGTTCAAACAAAATATCTGAAAAAAAAGGATTTTCATCCTCTTATCTTCGGGCCGGCAATGGCCGAATACATGGAGAGGATTTTTGCAGCAGCAGAAAACATAAATAAAACAGGGCATTAAATGCTCTGCTAAACTGTTGTTTTACCTGTAAAACCATCATAAATTATATTTTTTTT
>JAZRYV010000151.1:0-10727 GCA_045600925.1 Spirochaetota bacterium | reverse complement strand
GACAGCCCCAGTACCGATAAATCATAACAGTCAAAAATCGCCGATACATAGACTTTTCCATTCCTGCATTTTATTTCTGTTATATCTGTCACTGCCTTCGCAAATGGTTTCTCCGAACTGAAATACCTCTTCAGAAGATCTTCTGATTTCCAGGCTTTCCTGTCTGCCTTTGTTATCCCCTTCGCCTTCCTTAACGGCCTGTGGACGAGTCCTGTCTTCTGCATTATTCTGTATACTGTCCTTTCACTTGGTATATCTCTTCTTCCTGGCTCCCTCAGCTTAAGAGCCTGATACATCCTCTGCCTTCCGTATGTATCATTACATTCGTCTTCTCTGATTATCTGTTTCATTTCATCTGCAAGCTCCTGATACTTCCACGCTCTGTTCCTGTTCTTCTCATATTTGCGAAAGCCTTCGCGGCTTATATTCAGCATTTTACAGTAAAATGATTTTTTCCCCTTTATCCGGCCGCCTTCTGTCTTCTTTTCTATAAACTTCATTTTTAATCCTTTCCTGACTTCCGACGGCTCACCGCAAAAAAAGCGCTTGCCTCTGCTAAAAAATCTCTCTCTTTTTCTAATCTCCTTACTTCTTTTCTCAGTAATTCTACCTCCATCCGAAGCCTGATATTTTCCTGATTAGCAGTCATTTTCTTTTTGCATCCTGCAGACAGTTCTGCTTCTTCTAAAAAACCTTTTTCATAGGCTCTGAGCCACCCGTGCAGTGTCCCTGCCGGAATATCAAGTTCCTCTGCAACTTTTTCGCAGGAACCTGTTTCCTGAACGAGTTTTACTGCCTGTACCTTATACTCCTGATCGTAACGACGTAATTTCCTTGACATACCTCTTCCTTCCCTCTTTATCCTTTTTTTATTCTGAGGAAATTCTGACAACTTTTTTTACACAAGCCCACTCACTCCGAAGGAAAAGAAAGAGCTTACGCAGGAAGAAAAAGAATACAAATCCATGCGCAAGCAGATTCAGCAAAAGCTCATGAAGTTCGCTACCCGGGTGCCGATCTTCATGTATCTGACCGACTACCGGGAAATGTCTCTGAAGGATGTTATCACGCAGCTTGAGCCGGGCCTTTTCAAGAAAGTTACCGGCCTTGATGTGAAGGATTTTGAGCTGCTCTGTTCTCTGGGTGTATTCAATGCAAACTTAATGAATCAGGCTATCTACAGTTTCAAGCGTTATGAAGACAGCAGTCTTACATATACCGGAATCGACAAGCACGAAGGCAAGGATGTGGGCGGCTGGGATACCGTTATCAGGCGTGATGAATATGAGCGTATGTTCTACAATCAGCAGGCCACTATGACGGTTGCCGATACTGTTGAGAAAGTCGTTGAACCTGAAAAAGCAAAAACTGTCAAAGTTAAGCCAAAGACTGACAAGCCGATTGTATCAACACTGTCCATTACAGCAGAAAAAAAAGAACCTTACATTCAATCTCAGTATGGGGAATCTTCTCTCACAGGTAATAAAGCGAAGCCAGGTTCCGGAGCAAAAGAAGAATTTGTTATGCCAAAAATTACAGCTGAAATGACTGTTATTCACGATAAATTCGGTGAGGGAAAAGTAACAAAACTCTCTGTCAATGAAAAGAAAGTCACAGTCAGATTTGCTGCGGGTGAAAAAATCTTTATTACAGACGAAAAGAGTGATATGAATGCATTTAAGAATGGATTTTTAAAGATAAATGAGTAAGAAAGATGTCTGATATTAAGTTGTTTGAGATAAAACCATTGGTAGCGGAACGGCCTTCTTCTGAAGAAAGTTCTCGAAAAATGCACTGCGACAAATGATTAAGTCACACTGAGTAAGACAAAAGGATCTAACTTTAACAGCTAGGTCCTTTTTTGTCCGGAACCAACAGAATCCAGTTCTATGTCATCGGAAATGAGTAAGCCATGAAATTAACGGAAGCTTTGCGGAGAAATATGAAAAGAAGTATCCCAAGACGGCCTGATTTGAATGACTTTTTTCAATGAAACTGCAAACAATTTTTGACACTGTCAAAAATCAGGATCATGACTGCAAAACTGTGCGTAATATATGCTTAATATGCACATAATTATTGACAACTGATGACTGTTTGTTAAAACAGATTTATATTTTTTTTAACAGGAGAGATTGATTATGGCAAAAGTAAGTACGAATATCAGTCTTGATGCTGAATTAAAATCCAGCAGCATTGCATTATTCAAAGATTTGGGAATGGATCTCACTACCGCAGTGACCATCTTTTTGAAGCAGTCCCTTCGTTGTCAGGGAATACCATTTAATATTTCCAGAAATATGCCTAACCCGGATACAATTTCTGCAATGAATGAGTATTTTGAAATGAAAAAACATCCTGAACAATACAAACATTATTCAACTTTCAAAGAAGCCTTGAATGAGGTTCTTGCTGATGTATGATATTGTTCTTTCAAATCAGTTTAAAAGAGATCTGAAACTGGCTGTTAAAAGAGGTTATAAAATAAATCTTTTAGGAGACATTGTTGATGCTTTGGCAAAAGGAGAAAAGCTTCCACCCAAAAATCAGGATCATGAATTAACAGGTAATTATCAGGGGTTTAGGGAATGTCATATTCAGCCAGACTGGCTGTTAATTTATCGAATCGAAAACAATGAATTAATCCTGTTTTTATCCAGAACCGGCAACCATTCTGATTTGTTTTAAATATAATCATTCAAAATCAGGAAAGATGAATAGAAATTTGATATTTAATCTAAAGTAAAAACAATGAAAAAGCTATTGATATTACAGGCAAGCCCCCGTAAAAACGGAAATCTTTATCAAATGGCCAATGATCTGTCAGAAAAATACAGATTGAACGGATACGAGACAGAAATAATAGATGTCTGTTCATTAAAATTTCACGACTGCACAGCCTGCATGCAGTGCAGGACATCACAAAACTGTATTTTTACAGACGATGCAAACGAAGCCGGAAAGAAAATACAGGCAGCAGATGTCATTGCAGTTGCCACTCCTGTATGGTGGGGAAACATTCCCGGCCATTTAAAATCCCTTTTCGACAGACTTGTCGGAGTCATGATGAGAGAAAGCAAAATGGGAATACCTGTTCCGCTTTTAAAAGGCAAAAAAGGAATCCTGCTTGTAACCTGTACAACTCCATTTCCGTTTAACTGGCTTTGTGGTCAGACAGGCGGTGCAAAAAAAGCAGTAAAAGAAATATTCAGGTCAAGTGGAATCAAGCTGGAAAAAGTAATTTCCAAAGCAGGGACCAGGAAATAAAACCACAGCGGGGCAGTTTCTCAGAAGATCGCCGGATCTATGCCCTTAAGTGAGTCATCACTCTCCATAATTCTGCTGCACCAGCTCCGGAACATTTTCATTTCCCGGGAAAGATAATATCTGCCTCCAAGAACACGTCCTTTATAAAAAGCCGCTTCCGGATCGGAATCAGGTGAAATATCCTTCCGCTTTTCGTATTCCTTCCATGCACAGGCAAGTCCCCACAGCTGCATCCATCCGTATGTAAGAACAGTAAAAGCCTTCTGGAGAGGAACAGCATTCAGATAAAGCCTTTCCATATCAGACATAAGCAGAGAACGGAGATATGCAGTCACATTATTCATCTCCTCCAGGCTGTCACTGATGATCTTTATATACACATCCGGAACTCCGGCCTCCTGTGCCAGACGAACTGTTTTCCTTACATTCTTTAAATAGGCTGAATATCTGGAACCTGTTTTGTCCAGAAGCAGTTTCCGCAGCATAAGGTCCATGGACTGAATTCCGTTGGTTCCTTCATAAATGGAAAAAATCTTTGCGTCCCTTGCATACTGCTCAACAATGTTATCCCTGCAGTACCCGTATCCTCCGAAGATCTGAATGGCATCCGCTGTAACATCCCAGGCAGTATCTGCATTGCCGGCCTTGTTTATGGGAATAAGAAATTCAAGCAGAGCCCCGGCCTCTTCTGCTTCCGGTGAAGGTGCATTCTTCTCCAGATCCATCAGCAGTCCGCAGTAATAGGAAAGAGCCCTCATGGCCTGAACCCTGGCTTTCATGGAAAGGAGAATCCTTTTAATATCAGGATGGTTTACAATGGCTGTACTTCCGGCTTCTGCAGACAGTGGATTCCTGCCCTGAAATCTTTTCCATGCATAGTCCGCAGCATGAATATATGCAGCACCGGAAACTGACATGCCCTGATTGGCCACATGAAGCCTTGTTTCATTCATCATCTGAAACATGATCTTCATCCCCTGCCTTTCCTGTCCAAGAATAAATCCCTGACATTTTCCATGATCCCCGAAATTCAGAACACAGGTGGCAGAGGCAGTCAGCCCCATTTTATGTTCAATGCCGGAACAGACCACATCATTTCTCTCTCCGACAGAGCCGTCAGGATTAATCCTGTATTTCGGAACTGCAAAGATTGATATGCCTTCTGTGCCTGCAGGATCACCTTCTATACGGGCAAGAACCGGATGAACACTGTTTTCAAAAAGATCGCTGTCACCGGCAGTTATAAAAATCTTCTGTCCTGTAATGGACCAGGAACCGTCAGGATTCCGGACAGCCCTGGTTCTCAGAGCTCCCACATCCGAACCTGCACCAGGTTCTGTAAGACACATGGATCCGCCCCATTCCCCTGAAAGGAGTTTTTTCATAATGGTCTGCTTCACAGGAGATTCAGGAAGGAACCGTGCATACATGTTAAAGGCCCCTTCCGAAAGAAGAGGATACATGACAAACGAAGCACTGGCAGAAGTAAAGAAATCTGTTACAGCATAATTTAAAACAGCAGGAAGTCCTCTGCCTCCATACTGCCGGTCTGCAGAGAGCCCCATAAAGCCTGCCCTGTAAAAGGCCTTCATTGCAGGACCATATACATCCGGCACATGAACTGAAGCAGTTTCCGGATCGTATGAACATCCCTGGCTGTCGGCTGCGGAATTTACGCTGTATACCTGCTCAGCAGCAATAGTTTCGGCCAGAGTCAGAATTTCATCAGCAAGCTCAGGCGAAAAATCTTTAAAGGCCTTATATTCCGAAAGTCTGCCGGCCTGCAGCATTTCAAAAAGAATAAAACGGACATCCCTGGAATCCACAGGATTTTTTACTGCCATTTCTTTTCTCCCTGAAAATCAGAACTCCTCAAAACGCTTTTTAAGACGCTGAAGAACTTCCTCCGGATCCACAACAAAGACTCTGGCTCCTGCGATTACGTCAAGGAAACCGATTTCGTTTTCAAATCTGGGGACTATATGCATGTGAATATGTGAAATACTTGCACCGCTTCCCTTGCCAAGATTCCATCCGATATTAAAGCCGGAAGGATGGAACTCATCCTTAAGAAGAGCAACCGTCTTCTGCAGAAGTGAATGAATGTCAATGAACTCTTCCTGTGTGAGTTCAGTAATATCCTCCATATGTCTGACAGGATAAATCATAAGATGTCCCGGACTGAAGGGATACAGGTTGACTGTCACAATGGCATGTTCGTTTCTGTAAAGTTCAAGGGACTGAACTTCCTTTGCATGCTCACGGATGGCACAGAGGATACAGTCAACCTGCGGTCTGTGTCCGGTTACATATTCCATTTTCTTTGTGTTAAACAGATACTCTCTTGCATCTTCCTTCATGGGAACCTCCGGATTTTAAAGGATATTAATTCCTGCAGTCTTCAGTATGAACATGAGCAGATGAAGCACCAGACAGGCATAGATTCCTGCCGCAATATCATCTATTAAAATACCCAGTCCGCCTTTAAGACTCTGAAGCTGATAGACAGGAAAGGGTTTTGCAATATCCATTATTCTGAACAGAACAAAACCTGCAGCAGCAAGTTTCCAGCTGTATGGCACAAAAAGCATGGTTACCCAGTATCCCATGACTTCGTCCCAGACAACCGGCGCCGGATCTTTCACTCCGAAAAAATTTTCTCCTGCATCGCATATAAGCACAGATGGCCAGAACATAATCAGGATCCAGGTCAGATGAAATCCCCAGTGGATATGACCGCCGGCCAGAATATTAGCAAGAATATAAATGATCATTCCGGCGGCAGTTCCTGCAGTCCCAGGAGCAGCCGGAGCATATCCTGTAAAGAAACCGGTAAAAAGACATTCTTGAAGTTTCTGAATCACCTGTGAACACCTGCCCCTGAACCGTCTGTCTCTTCCGGTAAAAAACTTTTCTGTTTAACAAAGAGCTGCCTGTTCGTAATGATGTATCTTATGCCGGAAAGAGCAGTAAACAATGTAACAGCCATCATAATCCAGTAAGGGACCAGTTCATGGGTTTCAAAAAAATGGCCCCTTCTGAAAATGTAGATCATTATTATTATGACTATGGAAATCATCTGAAAGGCAGTCTTAACCTTGCCAAGACGGCTTGTTTTAAGAGGTGTTCCCTTTCTGATGGCCAGCATCCTCATGACTGTCAGAAGGATATCCCGGCCTGCAATGATCAGTATCATCCAGAAATCAAATATTTCAAAACCAGGATCCATAAAAATTATGGCAGAAATTGCAGAAATAACAAGAAACTTGTCTGCAAGAGGATCAATAAAAGCCCCGAATTCGGATTCCTGCCGGAACTTTCTGGCACTCCAGCCATCCAGCATGTCCGTAAGTGATGCAATAACAAAGATCACCAGTGCAGTTATGCTGCTCTGAAATGTTTTCTGTGCAAGAAAATATATGAACACAGGTATTAGCACTATTCTGGAAAGTGACAGAACAGTGGGGATATTCCATTTTATCTCAGGAAATTTCAATTTGTTCTCCAATAAGATCGTACTCTGCCGAGCCGGTGACAACTGCTTTCACAATTTTGTTCAGACAGCATCGGTCAGAGGTCAAGTAAAAAACTCCGTCCACCTCAGGGGCATCAAACTCAGTACGGCCTACAAATGTCCTGTCATCAGCCTGTTCTTCAACCAGAACATTCACAGTTCTGCCGGTCATCTCTGAAAGTGCTGATGATGATATCTGCTGCTGCAGTTCCATCAGTCTGTTATACCTGCCCTCTGCAGTTCTGGCAGAAACACGTCCGCTGAATCCGGCAGCAGGTGTTCCCTCCTCTCTTGAATATACAAAAGCTCCCACCCGGTCCAGCCTGACTTCCTTCAGAAAGGACATCAGCTCATTAAAATCCTGTGCTGTTTCCCCAGGATAGCCTGTCATAAATGTGGACCTGATCCGGACACCCGGGATCCTTTCCCGGATCTTTTTTACAAGAGCAGCATAATCTTCACGGCTGCCGGTCCTTCCCATGGAACGGAGAATTTTTGCAGAGGCGTGCTGAAACGGCAGATCCATATATTTCACTGCCTTGGGGACAGAGGCAATGCAGTCAATCAGTTCATCTGTTATATGATCCGGATGGCAGTACAGAGTCCTTATCCACTGTATTTCCGGAATCTCCGCAGCGGCCCTGATGAGATCAGGAAGTGTCACATTCCCGTATCTGTAGGAGGCTGTATCCTGGGCAATAAGTATAATTTCCTTCACACCTTCATCCGCTGCAGCCCGTATATCCCTCATAATCTGTTCAGGCTGATAACACACTTCCGGCCCACGGATCATTGGAATTGCACAGTAACTGCAGTTATTTGAACAGCCTTCTGCAATCTTGATGTATCTGTATGGAAGAGGTCCTGCAAGAGGGATCTGTTTCTCCGTTTCCGGGGAATCACAGGTTATATCAAGAACCCTGCACATTTCAGAAACAAATCTGTCATCAGGGATACCGTAAACAAAATCCAGTTCCGGCATCTCCTGTTTTATGCTGTCAGTATATCTTTCTGTAAGGCATCCTGCTGCCACAGCAGCAGGTCTGAACCCGTTCCTGCCCGGCTCCCGTTCCTCCTGCTGAGATATGGCATCGAACAGGACTTCAATGGATTCCTCCTTTGCGGAGGTAATAAAACCGCAGGTTATTATTATCAGGATATCTGCAGTTTCAGGATCTTCTGCAGGGGAAAAGGAAGCGGATACAAGTCTTCCTTTCAGCTTCTCGGCGTCCACAAGATTCTTGGAACAGCCGAGAGCCGTTATATAGAAGGATAAATCTGATGAATGGAACACTATTGATCTTTCACAACTATATGATACAGATTCGGATTGGAAAGATCCTTTTTCCAGGATATTGTCTTGTTGGCAACCTGTCCTGATTTGCCGAACACATAATCCCTGTTGTTTATGCGGGCCTTAAGACCTCCTGCATTCCCAACCTTGATCTGTATAAATTCACAGGCTTCCCAGCGGTCCCGGTATCCAGGTTCCACTGAACCTCTGTATTTCTGAACACCGTCAAGATAAACTTCCAGAAATGACTTTTCCCTGAATTCGGCCTGAAAAACAATCTTAAGATTTTTTCTGTTTATGGCTACGACACTGGTGTTGTCCTTGGTTGTATCTTCAGGAGCTTCAGTCACTGTTTCTGTGGATTCCTGAATCAGACTCTCTCCCAGTTCCACCAGAAGTTTTGCCCTCTTTTCTGTCATCCCCTTCAGTGTAAGTTTAACTTCCCTGGGGGCATCAGGAATATTCAGCACCGCAGTCTGTCCCATGCTGATGGTTTCAGATGCATGATCCGGAAGAAGTTCCACAGTAACTGAATCTTCATTAACTTCCTTAAGCAGGAAAAGAACTTCCTTGTTGTCCAGGAGGAACTGAACAGCTTCGTTTACAGAAACAAGCACAAATCCCCTGTCATTGCTGAGCTGAAGGATTTCTATATTGTCTATATTTTCTCCTGCATTGTTGGCTCTGTATTCATCTTTCATGTTTTCAACAGAAACTCCGCCGGAAACATCAACACTGCCGAAATTCATGGCCTGCAGACCGAAAATTATTCCGGCTGCAGCTGCTGCAGTCACAGCCAGAGCTATAAATTTATATCTGACAATAAAACTCAGGAAGAAGCCGGCAGGATCCTGCTTTGTAGGCTGGGTCAGTTCTGCCAGTGGAGTTTCGCTTTCGCTGATTACATGTCCCCTGTAAGCAGAAAGAATGGCTTCTGAATCCAGTTTGAGAAATTCGGCATAGGAACGAAGAAAACCTATGAGATATGTCTCTCCCGGGAAAACAGAAAATTTCTCTTCCTCAAGGGCCTCCACATACATGGGGGAAATATTGGTTTCCTTATGTACATCACTTATGGATAACTTTTTAGCTTCACGTGCTGATTTTAATCTTTCGCCTAAACTTTTTTCCACTTTATTATTCTTCCTCTGCTATCATTGGATTCTTTACTACACGGGCCTGACCGGGGATATCAAATTTAAACATTCCTCCGGGAAGATCTGAATCTGTCCGGATCTGAGAAAAGGAAATATCCACTTTTTTGCCTGATGCTGTTTCTCCTGCAGCTCTCAGAATCATAAAATCCTCTGAGACCCACAGTTTAAGAGTTCTGTATCCGCTGCGGCTTTCCTTCTGCTTCAGGAAAAGAGTATACTGCTTTGAGCCGTCCTTCTGCACTTCCGGCTGTTCCTTTCCGTCAAATTTGTAATGATATCTGGAAAAAAGCCTTTTAAGTCCGCTGTGAGTCTGTGAGGCAAAAAGGCCGTCATCATCCTTCAGATCCTGTTCTGCAACAACATTAAGGGAGGGGATATAGATCCACATTGTACTGTCGCTGCATACAATCTTCTGTCCGGCAGGAGATGTAAAATTAAGAAGCAGTTTTCCGGGAGCCTTGTAGCTGATGGTTCCCTGCTGCACTTTTTTCTTCTCGAGACGCTCTGATGTAATCACAAATTTTGCCTGATAAGTTTCAAGAGAGGCAAATTTATTCTGAATATTCTTCACAACATCGCTTACGGTTATAAACTCAAACTTATATGCAAAGGCACCTGTTACGGCAAAGGCTGCAGCAAGAACGGATAATAATAAAATGTATGTTTTTCTGACCATGGAATTCCTTTTCTGCTGATATTTTCATACACTTTCACTGAAACAACATAAAAAGTCAATTCTAAAAAAACATAAAGAACGACACTTTAAGGCAGTCATACTCCGGAATTAAAAAGGTTTTTAATAAAATGATGGACAAAAACAGGCCTTCGGTCAGACAATAAACACATTCCGGATCTGACATTCACCTAAATAAAGGTTATTGTTATATGAAGACAATTCTTATAGCCGTTGACAGTCTTGCTGATACCTGTTTCGAGACTTTTCTGCCGGCAGATGCTTTCAACAAAATGCTTTCCGGCTTCAGAGTAATGGAATCCCAGATTCTGTACTTCTCAGCCGGAGAAGGACGCATTAAAGAGCTTCTTATTAAAAAAGATCCGGGCTATTCTGCATAAACGTTTATTTTCCTTTCACATTATGGTTCCGGATCCCCGGATACTGGAACCACAGGCAACCGGCTCTGAACTCAGAGCCGTACTGGCTCCATATTTTGCCGCCTGTGATGACACAGAGACATTCAGGCAGAACAGCTCTGCAGTGCCTCTGCTGTATGCATAAATCACAAAAAATATTTTTTTTCAAAAAAACAATCCTGAACTTGCACATTCCGTAAATGTTTATTATACTGTAAATAAGCAGATGTTTTTTCTGTTCATTAAAAGAAGAATACTATTTCAAAGGTTCGAATCATGAAAACAGCAAAGATGTGGTCAATTATTTCTGCAGCAGTGTTTTTTGCAGCAGCATCCTTTTCCGGATGCAGCACTGACGGCAGCAGTGCAGAATACGGGAATGCACTGAAGTTTTCCTCTGAAG
>JAZRYV010000150.1:0-1485 GCA_045600925.1 Spirochaetota bacterium | reverse complement strand
GTACTGATCCCATCCTGCAATGCTGAAATACAGGGAACCGTCCTTTTTATAAACAAGTCCCTTTTCTTCCAGATGTCTGATGATGTCAATCATGTCATCAATGGATTCTGTGGCTCTTGGATTGTGTTCCACTGGTTCAATGTTCAGTGTCTTAAGGTCTTCCCTGAAAACAGCTGTATATTTGTCAGTGTATTCCCTCAGACTGATGTTCTCCCTTATGGAGCCGGCAATGGTTTTGTCATCCACGTCAGTAATATTCATGGCATGATCTGTTTTGTATCCGCGGAACTTCAGGTACCTGCGGAGCAGGTCGTTGAACATAAAGGTCCGGAAATTGCCTATATGAGCATAGCTGTATACTGTAGGACCGCAGGAATAGATTGTAACAGGGGCATAATCAGCAGGGGAAGGCTTTTTTACTCCTCCGGGAATGAATTCCTCAACCTGTCTGGACAGAGTGTTGTATATTCTGAGTGCCATAATCCGCTCCTTAAAAAACAATAAATATCCGAACTTTACAGACTAAAGAATCGTGGAAAGTGTCAAATATTTTTTTCAGATGAATGTTTATTACGTGCATTTAACCGGGACATATCCTGCTTCCGCAGCTTTGTCCATAAGAACCTGATCCGGAACGCTTTCTGTCAGTTCAAGGACTGCCGTACCTGCTTTCCAGTCCACCTCTGCTGCAGCAACCTGTTCCATGGATTCATAGGCCTTCTTTATCCGGCTCTGGCAGTGTTCACACATCATGTCCTCAATGTGAACCGTGCGTTTCAGTACCGGAACTTTACGTATCATTTTCATAATACTTTCACTATCAGGAGGAGAAACCGGATTTTTCCGATGATCATTTGGCTGCAGCAGGGGATTAAAAAAATTCAGCCGCAGAGCATTGGTCAGGACACAGAAACTGGAAAGGCTCATGGCTCCTGCGGCGATGACAGGATTCAGTTCAGGGCCGGAGAACGGAATCAGCACCCCTGCTGCAAGAGGAATTCCTGCACAGTTGTAGAAAAATGCCCAGAACAGATTCTGGCGTATATTCCTCAGAACCTGTCTGGAAAGACAGACTGCAGAAGGAATAAGGTTCAGATCAGTTCCTGCAAGCACCAGATCTGCCGAATCTGCTGCCACATCCATGCCGGAACCGACTGCTATTCCTGTATCAGCAGTGACAAGGGCAGGCCCGTCATTGATTCCGTCACCTGCCATGGCAGTTTTTCCGTACCGTGACAGATTCTTTACCACAAGGGCTTTTTCGTCAGGAAGTACTCCGGATATGACCTGTTCAATGCCTGCCTCTGCAGCAGAGGCCTTCGCTGCATATTTACTGTCTCCTGTCACCATGACAGTCCTGATTCCCATGCTGTTCAGCCTCTTTACGGCAGCAAAAGAGTCCTGTCTGTTTCTGTCCATAACGCATATTATGCCAAGGACAGTGTCATCGGCCATAAAGAAAACAGGGGTTTGACCCTGAAGAGC
>JAZRYV010000149.1:0-3644 GCA_045600925.1 Spirochaetota bacterium | reverse complement strand
GGTGTACAGAGCTGAGAGACGCCCCTGAACTGCCAGCTGTTGAACTGGCAGACATGTGTTATAGAAGGATGTTTTCAGGGTGTACAGGACTGCGTGAAGCTCCTGAACTTTCTGCTGTTGATCTGGCTGATGAGTGTTATTGTGAAATGTTTAAAGGGTGTACAGGACTGACCGAAGCCCCTGAACTGCCAGCTGTTGAACTAACAGAATCATGCTATGATTCTATGTTTTCGGGATGTACAGGACTGACAGAAGCCCCTGAACTGCCAGCTGTTGAACTGGCAGACTGGTGCTATAGAGGGATGTTTTCGGGGTGTACAGGACTGAGTGAAGCTCCTGAACTTCCTGCTGTTGAACTGGCTGATGAATGTTATTTGGAAATGTTTTCGGGGTGTACAGGACTGACCGAAGCCCCTGAACTTCCTGCTGTTGAACTAACAGAATCATGCTATGCTCATATGTTTGACAGCTGCAGTAATCTGAAGTATATAAAAATGCTGGCAGAAGATATTTCAGCATCAGGATGCCTTTATAAATGGGTGGAAGGTGTTTCCCAAAACGGAACTTTTGTTAAAAGTTCTTCTGCCAAATGGGACCAAAACGGGAACAGCGGAATTCCTAAAGGATGGACAGTAGAAACCGAATAATTATAAGCTGTGTAAAACAGGCCGGCTTTGCCGGCCTGTTTTTTTGTCTGCATAAGACGAAACGAGTTTTACATCCTTCCAAAAATTTTTTATAATCTTGATATAAACAGAGACACGGAAAATGCACAGGTAAATCATTATGATGTGCATATAAGCGGCAGTGTTAAGATAGATGACAAAATGCTGAATGATCTGCTGAATACCAAAGAAATATACGCAGAACTGGGCCGTCAGGCCATAGAGCTTGCTCAGAAGGGGTATAATTACTTCAACAGCGGATATTTTGTTACGAATTCAAATATTGATGCAGCAAAGACAGTAGATGCATATGAGCAGAAACTTGCCAGTGGGGAAAAGGTAGGCAGTCAGGAAATCTATGAAGCATTAAACTGCAGGCAGGTGCTTGGTCAGACACTGACGCCGGAGGAGGTAAAGCAGCTTCAGGATGCAAAGAACAGCATATGTAATGAGCTGAGTCAAAAAGCTTATGACAGCTACATGAAAGGCAACATGAAAGCAAAGAGGGAGGCTATAAATGAACTGGCGAAGATAGATCCGGAAGCGGCAGCTGAAGCAGACAAACGTATACAGAAACTCTGGGATGCAGAATATGAGAGGCAGCAGACAGTAAAACGGCTTGCAGCAGAAAAGGAGAGAGAATCCCGGGATGAAGCGGGAGGAAGACAGGCTAATGAACTGATAGGCAGTCTGGTTCGGGAAGGGAAAATATCTTCGTGGGGATTTAATCTGTTTGAGACAGTAAAGAATACAGTAGAGAATCTTGTAAAAGAACCTGATGATTTCATGCTGAATTATGCAATGGCAGTTAATTCATCAGATAAGGTACTGGATTCCGGATATGCGGAGTTTATAGATATGAGGTGCAAAAATCTGAAAGATATACAGGAGGCAGTAATAAGGGCAAATATATATCAGCCAGGAGGTCCCGGTAACTACAACACCGGCACAAGCAGTGATACCTGGTGCAATCAGTCCACATTTGACGTTGCAGAATCCACCGGAGTTCATATGGCGGATGCATATGAAGGAAGGCCAACAAGGTATGAAACAAGTGCCAATGCGGCAGCAGTGAATCTTGCAGTAGCTGCAAAAAATCCGGAATCACCGATAACAGCCGTAAGTCCCAAGGAAGCACAGTTTCTGGCAGATAATGGAATTACAGTTATTGTTGCATGGGAAAACACAAAAGCACCTCATGGGCATTTATCCACAGTTGCAGGATCAATTGGAGCATATGATCCGTTAAAGGGACCCAGAATTGCCAATGTAGGTTCAGTTAATGGTTGGAAATATACAAACGAGGGATTTAGAGATGCTTGGGCTAATAAAGAAGTAAAATTCTACTATGACAGGAAACAGGAGACCCAGAGTAATTCTGAATTTGAAGAAAACAAAACAAGATATACAATACGAACAAATCCAAAGAAGAACAGAGATATAAATAAAAAATACGGGAAGGAGGAAGCTAAAAATGGCAGTAAAAAGAAGAAATAAAATAATTGCAGGAGTTGTTTTTATATTTATAGTAATTATACTAATTTGTGCAGGAGGAAAGGATACTGAGAAAAAAGCAGAGCCAGTGCCTATGTCTGCAGAAGATGTAAAGATAAAAACGGTGCTGGAAAAATTCGGATCAGGAAAGAATTTAAATCTGAAATATTTTTATAAAGGAAATTTTACAAATTCAGGAAAGATTGAATTTGTTGCTTTTTATCGTGATGAAATAAATAAAGATAAATATTATGATCCATATGGATACATACTAATATTAGACAGCAAAAATAAAATTGAAAAATTCTATAAATTTGAAAATTTAACATTTAATCCGAATAAAAATTTTAAAGAATTTGAAGAAAATAAGAAAAAACTTGGAAGACAAATAGAACATGGATATATAGGGGACTTTAATAAAAATAAAAGAGAAGAATTGTATTTGTTTGAAGTTGATCATGCAGAAACTGGCTGGCCAATGGTTTTTGAATTTAACGATGGGAAAATGAAATGCATTCTTGACGGTGAAAAAATTAATTTTAATTTTGCGAAATTCATTGATATAAAGGATGCAGATAAAGAAAAGAAAGAAATAACATTTTATGATTTCTTTACAGAAAAAGACTACACCTATGTCTGGTCAGATAAAGAGCGGAGGTATATACCGAATAAAGTAAGAAGCATGACAGATGCGGTTGTGGATAATGATACGGCCAGAATAAAGGAGCTTCTGAATTCAGGGACGGACATAAATAAACAATATGGAGATAAAGGCTATACAGCCCTGCATGAAGCAGTATACAGAGGCAATGAAGTAATGATAAACTTTTTGCTTGATAACGGAGCTGACATAGAAAGTAAAGATAACAATGGAAGAACTCCATTAATGACAGCCGTATCAGTATATAATGGAAATAGAAGAGTGATAGTATTGCTTTTATCAAGAGGAGCAGATATAAACTCGAAAAATAATGACGGCATGTCTGCTTTAGAATATCTTAAAAAAGATAAGTATCTGTTTGAAAAATTAAAAGAATATATAGAAAAGAAATAATTTCTCAAAAGGCCGGCTATGCCGGCCTTTGTTATCTTTGATTCTCAAGCAGCAGTAAATGACGCAGTAAAAGCAGCAGGAGCAAAAGCCGGGAAAGAAATAGAAGAAATAGCACTGGCAGCAAAGACAACAGCGAAAACGGCAGGGAATGCAGCAGCGAAAACATCTGCAGCAGCAAAAACAGGAATAAAAGCAAATAATGCAAAGATAGCAGTAAAGAATGCACCGCAGAAAACAATATCAAAAGTAAAGAGCTTTGCAGGGAAAGAAAAGAAAACAGCCAGTGGATCAGGAACAGGGAAAAGCAGCGGCAGGAGGACAGAAGGAGGGAAAGGAGGAAGCGGAGACAGCAGCGGAGGCGGCCAGGGAGGTACAGGATCAGAGCCTCACCAACAAATAGATTTTTACGGAACAAGTAACAGAACAGTTGT
>JAZRYV010000148.1:0-2695 GCA_045600925.1 Spirochaetota bacterium | reverse complement strand
TTCTGATGTCATAAGACAGCACCTTATTTTTTGATCTGTCAATAAAAAAAGAGCAGAGGCGACGGCTGCCTGTCGGCAGCCATCGGGGATATTCCGGTACAGCCCATGCGACGGGCGCCTGTCGGCAGCCATTGGGGATATCCCGGTACAGCCCGTGCGACGGCTCCTGGCTGCAGCCATCCTGGAATCCATTGACAGCCTGCAGGTCTGCCTGTCCCTTTATCTTCCTCTCTTGCTTACAGTTCAGTTTCTGCCTGTATATGTAACATCCTGAAGAAGTGACTCGTAGTTCTGCTGAAGATTCTTGTAGTTGACAGCCTCCAGAAGATGTTTCTGACGGATGTTTTCGCAGGAATCCAGGTCCGCAATAGTCCGGGCCACCTTGAGAATTTTATGCCAGGAACGTGCAGTGAGTCTCCGTGACACCAGAATTTTTCCTGCCATGGCTGACAGATCATCATCAAGACTGCAGTATCTGCTGATTTCAGAAGTATTCATGGCAGAGTTGCTGACAGTCTGGCTGTTTCTGAAACGATGTCTCTGTATTTCTGCTGCTGCAAGAACTCTTTTTTTTATTTCTGCTGAACTTTCAGCCTCGTTCCGTTTCAGAAGATTTTTGTATGGTACTCTGTTTACAAGGACTTCCAGATCAATACGGTCTATTATTGGGCCGGCTATTTTCTGATAAAAGCCTCTGACCCTGCTGGGATGGCAGACGCAGGGAGTGTCATCCTCAAAAAGATATCCGCAGCTGCAGGGATTGGATGCTGCAACAAGAAGAAAGTCTGCAGGAAATGAATAAGTTCCGTTGGCTCTGGCAATTGTAACTTTTTTTTCCTCAAGTGGCTGACGCAGGGCTTGAATTACATTGCTTTTGAATTCAACCAGTTCGTCCAGGAACAGAACTCCGTTGTGTGCAAGGGATATTTCTCCGGCTGAGGGAATCATGCCTCCTCCTACGAGGGCAGAATCAGATGCTGTATGATGAGGTGAACAGAAGGGGGGAACCGTGATAAGTCCGTGGTCCTCGGAAAGCTTTCCTGCGGCAGAATGGATCATTGTGGTTTCCAGTGACTGATCTCTTGTCAGCTCAGGCAGGATGGATGGAAAACTTTTAGCAAGCATGGATTTGCCTGATCCTGGAGCTCCGTACAGCAGTATATTGTGTCTTCCTGCCGCAGCGATTTCCAGTGCTCTCTTCGCTGTTTCCTGACCTGCAATCATGGAAAAATCTCCTGTTTCCGGAACATGTTCCGGTTCATCTCCGGATACATAGGCTGCAGTTCTCCCCTGCATGGCATCTATGGCTTCTGTAAGGTTTCTTACAGGGTAAACCTTTATTTCCTTAATAGCTGCAGCCTCATTCCTGTTTCCATATGGAACGATCATTGAATCATATCCTGCCCTGTGAAGAGCAATGGCCATGGAAAGAGTTCCCCTGACACTGCGTACTTCTCCATCAAGGGAAAGTTCTCCTATCATGGGAATCACAGGCTGATCTATGTTCAGCTGTCCTGAAGCCTTTAGAATGGATATGGCAATGGGCAGATCGAAATTCGCTCCCTGCTTTTTAAAGCCTGCCGGAGCAAGATTCACCACAAAATTATGAGGCGGAAATTTAAAGTCTGAATTTTCTATTGCAGAACGTATCCGCTCCCTGGATTCCCGTATTGTGGAATCAGGCAGACCTACAATGGATACATTGGGAAGGCCGGTGATGATGTCAACCTCCACATCCACAATCACTGCTTCGATTCCGTTAAGAGCTAGGGAAATAATTTTTGAAAACATGCTGTCCTCCTGAAAAAAGTGTTCAGAAGGAATACGGATCAGAGAGGTGAAAATTTAAAAAAATTCTGAATTTTTTTGTAAAAAATTGAAATTTTTTTTTAAAAAAGTGAAAAGAATGGATTTTTAAGACCTGTTTAACAACAAAATGCAGTCACTGCATTTTGTTGTACTGCAGTTATGAATTATTCTGAACGGTACAGTCTGTAAGGCGAAATATCTATTTCCCCGTTATTCCATGTGGGAACACCATGATCCAGTTCTATTTTGTCAAATAATGCTTTGTTTTTAAGCGGCTGAAAGGCAGGATATTTCAGCATTTCGGCAAAATCAAAATGTCTGACTTCGTCAGTAGAGAAAACTATTTCCATCATATAGTCGTGGAGAATTTTAATACTTCTGACTTTCAAAACAGGTGTCAGGTCTTCAGCAAATTCAATTCCGTCAATCAGCATATTTACCTCAAAGGTGAGATTTTATCAGGCTTTATATTCCTTATTGTTTTATTCCATGCAGTATATAATTCTTCTTCGTGAAGAGCTGCCCAGCTTCTTACTAATGCCAGCTGTTTACCAGGCATGAATCCTGCAAGTATTTCTCCGTCTACTGCAACAGATGCTTCATATTCATTAAAATAAACATGAAAATGTGGTTTATGATGCTGTTCATCATCTGAATAGAACATTTTTATAATAATATTAAAAAATCTGCTTATTTCCGGCATTCTTACTCCTTTATTATTAGGATGTATTTTAGAATTTCAAGATAAATTTTCAGCTGTGAAAAATAAAATTTTAACAGGTAAACATGCTGACCTCCTGAAAAAAGTGTTCAGAAGGAATACGGATCAGAGAGGTGAAAATTTAAAAAAATTCTGAATTTTTTTGTAAAAAATTGAAATTTTTTT
>JAZRYV010000147.1:0-4421 GCA_045600925.1 Spirochaetota bacterium | reverse complement strand
TCAGAGGATCAAACAGCGGCATAACCTGAGTCACACCGGAAACCAGCACCAGACCGGCAAAGGCTCTCATCACCGTATAAAGAGGGCCAACCAGCTCATTATCCCTGACCAGCTCCAGCCAGTTTTCAGATACATTTTCTGCAAACATCCGGAGAACAGTCAGAGGGGAAAAATAATAGAACAGACCTGTAACAATGTAAAAAACAGCTGTAAGAACGACTATGGCCTGCAGTATATTGGTTTTTCTGGATCTCATTTTTATATCCTGTCAGTTTATTTTTCTCAGAAGCAGAGCAAGATCATGTTTAGCAAAAAGTTCAATGGGGTGTGTCTGAACATAGTTTCTGGATTTTGCAGAAAATTCTCCGGAAGAAATAATGATTCCCTTGGAGGCATTGCTGCTTCGGATCTGCTCGTGAAGATTTGTCAGATAGGAATCAGGAACCATGTCTGTATTTCTTATTATCCTGATTATTCTGTTGGACTGTTTGGAATTTCTCCACCGGGGATCAGAATCAGTGGCAACGATCTCCACATCCGTATCACTGATCATATCCAGACTGATGATGATGAGATCCATGTTTTCCACAATCTTTCTGCATATAGTAGAAAATTTTTCGTCATTTGCGATCAGGAAATCCTTTATGCGGTCATCCTGGCTCAGGTCCGCAAACTGACGAAGCTTGTCCGCCACATCCCGGTATTCCCTGTTGCGGGCAGATATCTTTTCCCACAGTGAAACTGCTTCCTGAATGTCCCGGATCTTTTCGTATATGGATGCCAGAAGATACATCATGTTCAGGGACATTTCACTGCCGGCAGGAACCACGTTGATGCCCTTACGCAGTTCCGCAATTGCCTGAGGGAACTGCCCTTTGTACATGAAACAGGATCCTTTTGCAAAAAGACATTTTCCCCTGAGAGAATCATCTTTCTGGGCAATATCGAATTCCCGAACAGCTTCTTCAATATCGGTCTGCTGACGCAGACACAGTCCGAGATAATAATGGGCAGTATAGTTCTCCGGATTCAGCTGTACAGTCATGGAAAACATCTTCTTCGCATCCCCGAACAGGCCTGACTTGTAGTTTATCTGTCCCAGCAGGAAATAGGACTGTTCATGCTTGTTGTTGCAGGATATGGCTTCCTTAAGATACTTGACTGCCTTGTCAGTCTGGCCTGCCTTCAGAAAAAGTTCACCCAGTTCATAATATGGTTCAAAATTTGACGGATCAACCTGTGTCAGCATAAACAGTTCTTTTCTGACTTCAGGGTAGTTCTTTGTTGCCTTCAGCTGCTGGACCAGTCTGTAATGAACATCAGCCGGCCTTATGTTCTGGGTAAAATGCCCCAGTTTAAGAACTTTTCTCAGTTCTATTATGGCAAAAGCCGGATTGTTTTCCTTTTCGTAGGCCTGGGCAAGAAAATAATGAGCCTCGGAATTTTTGTCATCCTTCTCTATTATATCAGTAAGCTTTTTAACAGCCTGCTGAACTTTCCCGCTTTCTATCATCTGCCCCATCTCGGCAATATTAAGAGGGGCCACTGAACGGCGGATGAAAATTACAACCACAGCTATGACAATGACAAAAAAAAGGAGAATCAAACCATAGGTAAACAATCACTGTTCCTCAGATCTTAAAAACTAAAAAAAACATAAATTTCTATTGACAAATACCCCCACAGAAAAAATTATCAATTTGTTCTTCAATGGGGGTATAGCTCAGCTGGGAGAGCGCGTGAATGGCATTCACGAGGCCAGGGGTTCGATCCCCCTTATCTCCACATTATTCTTCTTTAAATTCCGCTTCTGTTTCATCTCCGTGAATAGTCACAAGTTTCTTTATAAAGAAATGTCTTTCACCTGCAGGCACTTCAACTACAACATCTTCTCCTGCTTTTCTGCCAGAAAGAGCTGTTCCGTAAGGTGAAGAAAGAGAAATCTTTCCTTCCCTTGGATTAACTTCGTTCTGTGATACAAAAGTCAGCGTCATGGTTTCATCCGGATCATCCATGTCCACAAGTGTTACTGTTGACCCAAGATCAACACTTTCTCTGGATATTTTTGAAAGATCTATCTCATTGAGTTTTGCAAGCTCTGCAGTCACCTGCCCTATTTTGGCCTTTACAAAGGACTGTCTCTCTCTGGCGGAATGATACTCTGCATTTTCCTTAAGGTCACCGTATTCCCTTGCTTCTGCAATGATTTTCGGAAGCTCAACCCTGAACTCGTATTTAAGCTTTTCAAGTTCCTCTTTCAGAGCTTTTTTCTTTTCTTCAATATTATAACTCATATTAATCACCAGTTTTCTTTTGTTTTTCTTCCGTTAAGCCTCATAAAAACCTTTATTTTATGATCGCTGTCCTTTTTTATTACATATCCGTTTTCTTTCAAAGATTTTTCAATACGGTAAAGCATTAAATCAACAACTTTTTTTGCCATTTGTTCTTCCCTGAACATAAAAATCCGCCCTGAATCCTTTCAGGAGCCTGTATATATTTTCGGCCTGAATCCCTGCCATTTTAACCGTGATTAATGATTAAGTCAGGATTTTTCCTTTTCCAGAAGAACCGGCTCAAAAATATTCTTTTTCTTTTTTTTCAGAATCCCTGAGCAGATGAAAATAACAAATCCGGAAAACAGAATTCCTGCTGCTCCTCCGGCGCATGCCCACTTTTCCTGACCGGCTTCAGAAGAAAAGGCTGCTCCGGCAGCTGCTCCGGCGGCAAGACAGATCACCGGCAGAAGATACAGGAGCAGCGAGGACAGTATTACCCCCTCCTCGCGTATGCCGAATATCACTCTGTCACCTATGACAGCCCCGGCTGTATTCTTCATCCAGATCTGCCGTTTACGGCTGTCATCATCAATGGCTGCACAGGAATCCTTTGCTCCGCAGTGGGCACAGAAGGACTCTGCCTTTGAATCTACAAGGATCATTCCGTCCTTTACAGCCGAAACTGTTCCGTGTTCAGTTCTCACCGGCAAGGATCTCCGTCTTCCCGTATTTTTTCAGAGTATCTTCAAGCCAGGCCGGGCCAACCACAACTCTGACAAGACCGTCCTGAAACAGAGAAGAAGCCGCTTTCTGAACATCCTCCTTTGTTACAGAGCCTATTCTGTCTGTATATGTACTGTAATAATTTTCCGGAAGTCTGTAAAGTCTTTCTGTAATTTTTTTGCCAAGAACTGCATCCGGCGTTTCAAAACCGAAAATAAAACTGTTTATTACAGCCTTCTTGGTACGTACCAGCTCTTCATCCGATACCGGAGCAGAAACCATTCCTGCAATGTTCTGTTCAGTAAGATCCAGTGCCTCCCCTGCTCTGGAACTGTCCACCTGGGTAAAAGAGTAAAACAGTCCTGTGTTCATAAAATATCTTATGTATGAATATGCTGAGTAGGCCATTCCTCTTTTAACACGGATTTCAGTCATAAGCCTGGAGCTGAAAGATCCTTCGCCAAGAATAAAATTCATGGTTTCCATAGAGTAATTATCCGGAGCAGATGCACAGGGAGCCAGACAGCCTGTCATGACCGTAGCCTGGGGAAGATCCTTCGGATACAGGTAAATTTTTCCTTCAGCCTGTCTGACATTTCTGCGGATAATTTCAGGATCAGCACTGTATTCCAGAGCCGTACCTTCCGGGAGAAAAGCCAGAGCATGGTCAGCCAGACTGAATGCTTCATCCGTATTCCCGAAGCATACGATTCCTGCTGTCATGTTCTTTCCCTGAAAAACTTTTTCCATGAGCTGCTGCAGATCGGAAAGGGTAAAACCTGCAATGCCTTTTTCAGTAGGATAAGATCCTCCTGCCGTTCCCCTGAATATGGCCTTCCGCAGTTCACGGACAGCAGCAGATGAAGGACTGTCTCCGGATCTTTTCAGTGAACTGATGCAGAGTTCTGCTGCAGTCTTTAAATATTTTTCATCCATACAGGGATGTCTGATGAGATCTGCAAAAACCGCCATCCCCTCTTTCCGGAACCGGTTCAGTACACTGACCGAAACAGAAATTCTTTCCGACGTACAGCTTACTGACAGACTGCCTCCCATGGACTCCATCTTTTCATGAAGTTTTTCCCCCGGATATTTTTCAGAACCTGAAAGGGAAAGATAAGTGGCCAGAAGATTTCCGATTCCGGCATTTTTGTCATCCTCATAAAAAGACCCCCAGCCGGCGGACAGATGCATGGAAAAAACAGGCATTTCATCTTTTATAATAAAGACAGGAGTCCCGCATTTTGAAACTCTTTCTTCAGCAGAAGGAAGCTCGGTTTTCTGCTCTGCGGAAACTGTACCGGAGAAAAAAACTGCAGGCATACACAGACAGAGTGCAGCAAAAAATCTTTTCAGTATTTTCAATGCATTCATTTTCCCGCCTCCTTTTTCTTTCTGCTGTCCAGCAGGTATCCTACT
>JAZRYV010000146.1:0-1967 GCA_045600925.1 Spirochaetota bacterium | reverse complement strand
TCTGTCAACAAAAAAGAGACAGAGAAGCAGTTTAAAAATGCTTCTGAAAGGAATACGTTTCTGGGGGCCTGAAATTTAAAAAATTTTGGAACTTTTTTGAATTTTTTCAAAAAAAATTTAATATTTTGTGATTGTATGCATAGAAAAAGGTTCAGCTCGGGATCCCGTGTTTGGCCTGAACGGCTATGCAGAACCGTTCCTCCCCCGGAATCATGCCATGCCTGCCCCAGCGAGTCATAACAGCAGTCTTTGTTTTTCGCGATCTTTGCTTCTATTGAAAAAGCTGTCCTCTATATATGTTTTATTCGTAACAGATGCTGAATGCAGGTCTCATTTTCTCTATCTGTCTGCGCGTCAGACCGTATTCGTAGGCTGTTTTTTCCCAGTTATCCCGGATAATTTTCAGCATTTCTTCAGCATAAGCTTTTGCATCCGCCTCAGAAATACCAAATCTCACTGCAGTCTGAACAGCCAGTTCGATATTGATACTGTTATCGCCCCCGTCTACATTGAGAGACAGTTCGTCGCCGTATGGAACCGGATTCACATCATAGAGAGGAGAAAGGCTCCATCCATTATCGGTGAGAATAAACGCGTGATTTCGCAGATGATCATCAGTGTTTGAAACTGCCATGTTAAAAACCATACGCTTCCACAGCTCAATCAGATCCTTCCTTGGCTGTGCACCTGAGGATTTAATGAAAGCCGCGATATCCAGATAGCTGCTTCCATCTGCAGCAGATGCACCATCTGTCTTTCCGAGAAGCGTCATGGCAGAAGCAAAGTGTATCCGCCTGCTTCCAAGACGGTCAAAACGACGGATAAGAAAGGTGCTTCCGAGAGGAGAAAGCTTCTCAAGCTTCGCCTCAGTGACATTCAGACAGCAGAGCGCCGCAAGGTCATGTGCCACCATCTCCCATGCTCCGGTATCATTTTCATCGTTCCCGGACGGAAATTTGGCAATCCAAAGCTGACCATTCGTATCTGCCACAGTTGCTTTCGGCCTTGCACCGCCAAGAGAAGCCCCTGGTTTAATCAACTGGTTCAGCCATTTTTCTGATAAGCCTGTCTCATCCTTTTCAAAATTCCGGGATGCCTCTTCCAGGTTCCAAAGTGCTGCCCAGGGTGGCACTGCTGTTTCTTTATCGTCAGACAGGAATGGGCCATCAGGTTCTGACTTAAAACGAATACCACCCATTCTGGTTTCATCGTAAACACCAAGCAGGTAATCACTGTCACGAAGCTTTGAAGGCTTACGGCCTTCCTTCTTTGCAAGGATTCTTTCCCGCTTGTTCATAAGAATGCGGCCCCAGCGGTCCGGAGAAGCGTCTGAAAACAGACCGAAGATACTCTTTCCACCTGGATACTGTCTGCCGGAATACGGCATAAGTTCCGGATCCAGGGACAGAGACAGTCCGGTTTGTTTCAGCCATTCGTTTTCATACTCAAAAGAATATGATTCTTCGCCCTTGATGACATTCACATATAGGATCCCCATAAGGAAAGGCCGATCTGCACTGAAATCATCATAAACATAAATCGTTTTCTGATTCAGGGCCATTATTAAGACCTCCTCGTGGCACGTTTCCTTGTAATAAGATTCAGATCCTGCAGCTGTCTGCCCATCTCATCATCTTTAGCCACGAAAAGCAGATCCTTGTCCAGATTGTTCAGAGCATGCAGAACAGCCGCATAAATACCCATAGCTACGGAAGGATCTCCCTTTTCAACTTTCCAGAGAGAGGCACGACTGATTCCGGCGCGTTCCGCAACCAGTTCAGCAGATAAACTCCGTCTGAGTCTTGCAAGCTTAATCTGTTCTCCCATAGTCTGCAAGATTTCTTCTGTTTTCGGTAGTATATTGTACGTAGCTTTCTTCATTTCTAATCACCATCCCAGTAGTGTTTATTATTATATACACTATAAGCGATTTTGTCAATATTAGAAAACATTACGCGTTTCGCGAT
>JAZRYV010000145.1:0-1418 GCA_045600925.1 Spirochaetota bacterium | reverse complement strand
AGTCTGTTCTCTCAAATATCAGGATGTTGAACGTAAAAATATGCGCATCCATATCTCTCATGGAAAGAACCGCTCTGACCGATATGCCATTCTTTCAAAGAAAGCACTGGATATCCTCACAGAATACTGGTTCGCCTGTGGAAGACCCAGAAACTGGCTTTTCCCGCAGCAAAACGGCGCTGATAAACCTATCGATACTTTCTATTTATCCAGACATATCCATGAACATGAATCACGGTTGGGATGGGAGCAGCGTCTTACCTGCCATTCTTTCCGGCACGCTTTCGGCACACATCTTTATGAAAACGGTGCTGACCTTTTAACGATCAAAACCCTTATGGGTCATAAATCTTTAACTTCGACCACTATCTATGTCCACCTGGCTCAGGCTACTCTGCGAAAGTTCAGGAGTCCTTTCGATACTATGGATGGGCAGGCTGATGAGTAACCTTCTGATCCAGCAGGTCTGGAAGTTCTCTTACTCTGATTACTGCGGCAAAAAACATTTTCAATCCGATGAACAGAAAAAAGCTTCCCGCGCAATCCTCAACTGTAAATCCGGTTCTCTCGGTTTTAACCTTTCCAGATGTACACAGTGCGGTCACTCAATCCTTCACAGCAATTCCTGCCGTAACCGTAACTGCCCGAACTGTCAGGCCGTCCAGAAAGAAATCTGGGTTGACAAGCGCAGAGCTGAAGTCATCGACTCCCCTTACTTTCATGTGGTCTTTACGCTTCCTCATGAACTGAACCCGCTGCTGTACTGCAATCAGAAACTTCTGTATGGTCTGTTTCATAAATGCTGTGCAGAAACTCTTCTTGAGTTATCCGGAAATAAGAAGTATCTCGGTGCCATACCCGGCATTATACAGATCCTCCATACCTGGAACCAGGAGCTCGATTACCATGTTCACATGCACTGTATTATTTCAGGAGGCGGTCTGACTTCCGATCATCGGATCCGCAAATCCAAAAACAGGTTTTTCATTCCTGTCTTTGTTCTCAGGGATAAGTTCAAAGGCAAGTTTCTTTCCTGCCTGAACACTCTTTACCTGAAAAATGAGCTCGTTTTCTCCGAATCCTGCAAAAATCTTCGAAACCTGTATTTCTGGAATGATTTCAAAGAGGCTCTCTACAAGAAAGACTGGTGCCCTTTTATCAAGGAGACTTTCAATGGATTTGGAAATGCCATCGAATATCTGGGAAGATATACCCATAAGATTGCCATCTCCAACAGCAGAATGATTGCCGTGTCTGATCATGAAGTAACCTTCTCTGCACGCGGTCTTAAACCGGGAGATCCCAGACGTACGGTTACACTGACCCATGAGGAATTCATCCGGCGTTTTCTGATGCACGTCCTTCCATATGGTTTTCAGAAAATCCGCTACTATGGTTTCCTGAATAACAGGAAAAAA
>JAZRYV010000144.1:0-1132 GCA_045600925.1 Spirochaetota bacterium | reverse complement strand
TTACAGTTCCTATATATACCTTATGACTTTTACTTTCCGCATGTCCAATGGAATTTAATGCACTCAGTTCAATGAGATCTCCCATTCCCGTACCTGTACCATGAGCTTCTATATACGAAAGGTCTTCCATCTTAAGAGCACATTTGTCAAGCGCACTTCTGATCAGATCCGTCTGCGCAGGTCCGTACGGAGAAGTTAATCCGGCACTTCTGCCGTCACAGTTCATGCTTCCGCCGCGAAGCACTGCAAGTATGCTGTCTCCGTCTCTTTCCGCATCACTCATCTTTTTAAGGATAACAATGCCGCAGCCTTCTCCTCTTACAGTGCCGTCTGCTTTTTCATCAAAAGCTCTCAGTTCACACTTTTCAGAAAGGATCCCAAGCTGCGAAAGCAGCTCTGTAGTTTCTTCAGAATAAAGAATATTTACTCCCCCGGCAGCTGCCATACTGCAGTCTCCTGTCAGCAGTGACTGACACGCCTGATATACTGCAGAAAGAGATGATGAACAAGCTGTGTCAACAGTGACCGAAGGTCCGTTAAGTCCGAAACAGTATGATACTCTTCCGGATATAAAAGAAAGACCTGTTCCCGTAATATCCTTAGGATCACCTGTCCCGTATTTTTGTCTGTACGAATGAAGCTTATTGGAAAAATCGAGCTGTGAAGCACCGATAAATACACCTGTTCTGCTTTTTTCAAGACCGTCAGGACTATAACCGGAATTTTCAAAAGCCTCCCAGCAGGTCTTAAGAACTAATTTCTGCTGTGGATCCATGCACAAAGCTTCCTGAGGCGAAATACGGAACAGCCTGCAGTCAAAGGCTGCAGGATCCTCTGTAAGATAACCTGCTTTTTCAGTATAACGGCTCTTTCCTTTTTTATTAAGCATCCTGATATCACTGCTTTTGTCTATGCAGCATTTTCCCTCAGATATGATATTCCAGAATTTTTCCGGTGTATCTGCTCCTCCCGGGAAATGGCATGCCATACCTATAACAGCTATATCTTCTTTTTTATCATTTATTATTTTTTTCAGTCTTCTGATCTCATAAACAGAACGCTGAAACAGTACTTTTTCTTCAGAAGTCATTATTTATATCCTCAGTTCAGTTTTTAGTTGTTTTATAATATC
>JAZRYV010000143.1:0-1123 GCA_045600925.1 Spirochaetota bacterium | reverse complement strand
GTGTGTACAGCTCTTATTGTTTTTTTTCAGAAAAATAATGTGTAATATATTTTTAATCTCCTCTGTATAATATATCAGAATAATGAAGGACGATTTTACGAGGGGGAAACAGCTTAAATGAGAAAATTATCTGCATCGCCTGCTGCTGTATTTTTAATAATATATTGTTTACATTGTTTTTCAGGGATGTCAATGTTTTCTGTACATGCTCAGGAAGTATCTGATGAGAAGAAAGGACCTGCATATGTTCTCATAGAAACCGGGACAGGAACAGTGATAGAAAAAAACAGGGAGCATGACCGGATACCGGCAGGACCGTTCAATAAGCTTATGACCCTCCTTATAGTAATGGAAAAGATGTCAGAGGGATGTCTTTCACCTGATACTGAACTTACAGTTTCTGAACAGGCATGCAGGAGCAGCGGGGCAGTAGTGTGGCTTGAAAAAGGTGAGAAGATAAAGGTTTCAGAACTTCTCAGGGCTGTGGCCGAAGGAAATGCATGTGATGCAGCTGCAGTACTTGCCGAAGCTGTAGCCGGTGATCCTGAAACATTTACCGCGGTCATGAATGCCAGAGCAATGCTTTTGGGAATGGAGGATACGCATTTTACCGGCCCTTCTGAAAATGACGATGAGCATCAGTATTCTTCGGCTTCTGACATGGCACTGCTTGCAAGGGAACTTTCAGCTTATCCGCAGCTTACTGAACTTATGACCTCATGGCATGACTATATCCGGGGAGGAAAGACTGAACTTGTCAATGAAAACAGACTTGTAAGGACATATAACGGCATTACGGGAATGAAAGCGGGACATTCGCCGGTATCAGGATATTCGGCTGTCGTATCAGCGGAAAGAGGAGAAAAAAAGTACATAGCTGCCGTGTTCGGCTGTGAAGATGAAGACAGTCGTTTTTCAAAGGCGAAGAAACTTCTTGACAGAGGATTTTCAGGATACGTTTCAGTTGCTCCCGGATTCAGTCCGGACAATATGAAACCTCTTGACGTCAGGCACGGAACAGAACGGGCTGTTATGATCACAGCCCGTTCTTCGGCAAAGCTGGTCATTCCGAAGGAAAGCAGCGAAGATCTCAGAACGGTCGTGTTTCTTCCGGAGTATATTG
>JAZRYV010000142.1:0-4339 GCA_045600925.1 Spirochaetota bacterium | reverse complement strand
AATTTTTCTTCTTCCAGATTTATGCATAAATTAAATAAACAGTTGCCTGTAAACAGGCATATTTCATTAATGAATGAAGTTCATTATTTTTATAAAAATCAGAGAAGAAGAAAAGCATGCATACCTATGATAAAACAAAGGCACCTCTTTACCAGCTGGCAGAGATAGGAGAGATACTCCGCTGTCCAACAGGATGTCCCTGGGACAGGGAACAGACTCATGAATCAATGAAATCATCCCTCATTGAAGAAGCCTATGAAATGTATGAGGCCATTGAAAGCGGCGATCTGGCAAACCTTCAGGAAGAAATGGGAGACCTGCTCTATCAGATCTACGCCCATGCACAGATCGAGGCTGAGCTGGGCAATTTCAGTATTGATGATGTTGCTCTTGGCATCACAAACAAGCTGGTAAACAGGCATCCTCATGTTTTCGGAGAGGATTCAGTAAAGGATTCTGCTCAGGTACTGAGGAACTGGGAAGCCATCAAGAAGAAGGAAAAGGCAGAAAGAAAATCAATTATGGACGGCATTCCTGGCCATCTGCCTGCCCTTTTAAAGGCTTTCCGCATGCAGGAAAAGGCCCATAGAGTGGGATTCGACTGGGAAAAACCGGAAGATGCCATGTCCAAGCTGGATGAAGAACTGAATGAACTGAAAGAAGCCGTGAAAGAAAAAGATCAGGAACACATAAAAGAAGAAGCAGGAGATATCCTCTTTTCCATAGTCAATGTACTCCGGCTGATGAAGATCGATCCGGAGGATGCACTCCAGGTTTCAGCAGAAAAATTCCGCAGACGTTTCGGTGCAATGGAAGAGGACTGCAGACAGACAGGCCGGGCCATGGAATCCATGACTCTTCATGAACTGGATGCTCTGTGGCAGAAGGTCAAGCCCTCAGTGCAGGACTGAAAGCCCGGCCTGCCGGAAGTTATTCAGGTACAGATTACCGGCCGGAGAAATCAGTTCCGGCCGGCAGCTTTCAGCTGCTCTGCCCACCGTTTCATGTCATCAGCTGCAACAAAGCCGCCGCCGAAACGGATTCTGTACAGCTCGTCCTTTATTATCCCGGTGGCGGCTGCCAGAGTACCGGTTTCTATGCCGGAAAGCTTTCCGGCAAGGAAATCCAGATCCCGGCTGAACTGCACAGAATCTCCTGCTTCGGCAGATCTTTCAATGGATTCCAGAATCTCAGTAATTCCCTTTTCAGGAACTTTTTCAGGCCTCTGCAAATCAGCAGAAGGGGATACAGAAACAGCTCTGTAAATCTTCCTTTCACTGAAAAAGATAATGAAAGCCAGAACAAGAACAGCTGCTGCAGAAACAGAAACAATTACAGCAGAGAGGCTGCCATGCTTCTCATCTGATGACTGAATATCCACTTCCTCATCATCAGTTCCGGAAACAGTAAGATTTACAGGAGCAGTTTTAAGTACAGAATACTCTCTGCTGTCCGTATTAAAGAAATCAAAGGAAAAAAAGCCTGCTTCATAACTTCCGGATTCTTCCGGGATAAGTACGACATCAAACTCCTTAAAGCCTGATATTTTTTTTCCGTCACAGGAAAAAGATGATTCACCTTCTGTAACGATTGCCCGCATATTTTTATTTCTGCTGTGAAAAACAGGCGGAGCCATGGACAGGAAATTTCCTGAACCGGAAATTTTTATTTTTCCCCTGACCTCTTCAAAAATTCCGGACTCCTCTGCAGGGGCAGAAAAATCCATGGAAAAACTGCCTGTATTGCCGGAAAAATCAGCAGGCTTTCCATCAGGAAGAGGAAGGACCTTTATGTCAGCAGGTTTAAATACAAGCCTGATATTTCTGCCTTCTCCGCTGAAAAAATCAAAAAAACTGTCCGTGTTTTTTCCGGACACTGAAGCAATGAGCGATATTTCACCTGTCTTCCTTTCCCCTGCTTCTGCAGGAATCATAACACAGGACATAACATGCCTTTTAATGAGTTCCCTGTTTTTTTCATGAATCAGTTCAGGCTGAATATTCTCCTTTATCTGCTGAACAAAAAAACCGGCAGCAGAAGGCCTCTTTTCCAGCTGAACTGGCTCCAGTACAGTATCCGGATCGGAGACAGAAAAATACCTGACAATAACAGGTTCTCCCGGATATACAGATGAAGCAGACGTTTCAACTCTGGAATCAGCGTAATGCTCACTGTGAACAGCCTGGTGTCCAGGAGAGAAAAACAATCCAGGCAGTCCGTACTGAGACCTTCCAGCCGGACCGCCGTCCCTTACAAGAAGCCTGACAGGATCTGAAAGATATTTTTCATTCCCGTCCCTTATAACAATGGAAGGAATTTCAAGTGTTCCCTTTTTTGAAGGGACGACAGTAAAATTAAGAATCACTGATCTGTCAGATTTTCCGTTGACCCAGCTGAAGGATCTCTGAGTTCCGGAAAAAATAATCTCAGCACCGGGAACAGCCGGAAGCTGTTCAATTTCAGGATCAGACACTTCACCGCTGAGCTTTATCTGAAGAACCGCAGGTTCACCTGCAGATACTGTATCCGGGGACAGGACAGTCTCTGCCCTGCTGTCTGCATACAGGTAAACTGCAGGCAGAAGAGCTGCAGCCAGAATTATTCTACCAGTTTTTTTCAAGATATTTCCTGCCATTTCCTTTTCCCTTCTTCCTTTCCAGAGGTTTTTTCTTCATGGACTCCAGAAGATTTTTCAGCTGGGCACGATCCATTTTCTGTCCGGACTGCTGTCTTTTCCCGGACATGCCATGATCTTCTGTTTTCTTCTGCTGATCATTTTTATCCTGTTTATTCTCAGACTGATTTTTTTTATCGCTGTCGCTGTTCTTTTTATCTTTATCCTGATCCTGTTTTCTGAGAAGGTATTCAATGTTTTTTCTGGGAGCTTCGTATTCCGGATCTATTTTAAGAGCCCCTGACCAGGCATCAAAAGCTTCACTTTTTTTATTCTGCCGGAAAAGTGCATTGCCCATATTGAACAGAGCCTTCTTCTGTATTTCAGAAGAGTCTGATGACAGACTTTCCTGAAAACTGTTCACTGCCTTTTCATAGTCTCCTTTCATGTACTCTGCAGCTCCTCTGTTGAAAGAAAGGAGAGCCCTGTCACCGGAATCTGCATATTTTTCCCCGTTTCTGTAGCTGTCCATGGCCTCGTCATACTTCTTTTCAAGAAAAGACTGGTTCCCGGCCGAAACTGATTCCCGGAACGGATCCAGCCAGCCTGTACATACCGGAACAGCAAGAAGCAGGACCGCTGTTTTAAAAAATATTTTCATTTCACGGTCTCCTTTCCTCTTTTAAAAAAATTTTTCAGAGCAGAAGAACCGGTCCTTCCTGAAGACAGAGGAAGATCTGTCACTATAAGTTCCGCTGAAAGAATAATTATTAGTGCAATTATAAATGGAGCAGTATGCTTTACAGGCTCCCGGAGGAGTCTGGTTCCGAATGACTTCCTCTGCTGATTTTCTGCAGTACGCAGGAAGGATCTTATGCCGGAAAAACCTGTGGAAATATCGCTGTATGTTCCGCCTGTGGAAGATGCAACATCCTTCAGCAGGGAACTGTTCTGGCCGGAAATGACAGGCTTCCCGTTTTCATCCCGGATACAGTCTCCGGATCCGGCTGATTCAGGCACAGTATCTTTCCTGCCCAGCCCCCAGCAGTACACGGAAACACCTTCTTCCTTCAGTTTTTTCGCAGCTTCCAGTGCCCTGCCTTCATGGTCCTCTCCGTCTGTAACAATAAGAAATATCTTTGTGGTAAGACGCTTCTTTTTAAATATCCTGAGAGCCTCATCAAACACAGCACCCAGATCAGTTCCCTGAAGATTCACAGATTCCGGCCCTGCTGAATCAAGAAACATAAGAAAGGAGCCTGTATCTGCAGTCAGTGGGCACAGAGAAAAAGCTTCACCTGCAAAAACCATCAGTCCCATACGGCCTCCCTGCAGAGACTCTGCGACCCACCGTATGCCTGTTTTTGCCCTGTCCAGCCTGCATGAGCCATCACTGCCTGCCAGCATGCTTCTGCTCACATCCAGGGCAACAAGCAGGTCAGTTCCTTCATTCTGAACTTCCCGAGTCCTCTCACCCCACTGAGGACCAAGAGCTGCAGCAGCACAGAGCAGGATGGAAACGAAAAGACATGCTGTTTTAAATAATCTGGCCCTTCCTGAAATTCTGAGCATTCCAGGTTTCCCGGCAGTGATTCTGTTTAAAAGAATTCTCCGTCTGACAGTATAGAACAGAAGTGACAGGAAAGCTGCAGCAGCTCCTGCCAGAATGTACGGACAGTATTCCATGTATGCAAAGGTCATGGCATTTTCCTGTAAACAAGGGAT
>JAZRYV010000141.1:0-1665 GCA_045600925.1 Spirochaetota bacterium | reverse complement strand
CCTCTGCTTCATTCCGTCCCATGGAATCCAGAGTTCCTGTAACAACAAGCGTCTTTCCGGAAAACGGTGAATTATCAGCAGCAGAAATCTGTTCATCCAGAACTGCCGCACCTGCAGCAAGAAGATCATCCACAACCGCAGCAGTTTCCGGATCATGAAAAAAACCGTAAACGGATGCAGCGGTTTCCGGACCTATCTCCCGAACAGACATAAGATCCTCTTCTGTCATGGCACGAAGCCTGTCCAGACATACAGCTTTTTCTGCAATCAGAGAGGCAGCGTGTCCTCCCACATTCCGGATTCCCAGTGAACGAATGAACACAGACAGGCTCAGGGTTTTTCTGTTCTCAACAGAAGCCAGAATCTTCAGTGCAGATTTTTTCCCCATACGGTCCACTGACATAAGTTTATCTGCAGTAAGCCGAAAAACATCTCCCGGCATTACAAGAATTCCAGCATCCATAAGTCTGGTGACCAGCTCCGGACCAAAAAATTCAATGTCAAGACCGTCTTTAGAAACAAAAAATTTCAGTCTTTCACTTTTCACAGCAGGACAGTTTCTGTTTATGCATCTTAAAAAAATATCTTCCTGCTTCAGTATTTCACCGCAGGCCGGGCATCTTTCCGGCGGTATAATGTCTGATGACACACCTGTGCCTGCTGGACCTGCAGAAGCAGTAATTTTCGGAATCACATCCCCTGATCTTATTACTTTTACAAGGTCCCCAGTGTGAACATTCAGATTTTTCACCTCACTGAAATTATGAAGAGTTGCACGGCGGACTATTACTCCTCCGATATTTATAGGGGACAGATTTGCAACAGGAGTGACAACACCTGTACGTCCAATCTGAAAATCCACAGATTCCAGAAGAGTAACAGCTTCCTGAGCCGGAAACTTCCATGCTGCAGCCCATTTCGGAGCTTTGGCAATATATCCTGCAGTTTCCCTTTCCTCAAAGGAGTCCATCTTTATCACAACACCATCTATGTCAAAACCTAGTTCATACCTGTGCTCACACCAGTAATCATAGAACTTTTTTGCAGTTGATACAGTTCCGGTTTCAAAATATTCCGGCTGAGGAAGCCCCCACTGGCCGAACATGGCAAACATTTCCTCTTCGCTGTTTATTATTCCTCCTGCAGGACTGCTGCCCATGCCGTAAAGACACAGCTTCAGTTCCCGTTCTGCAGTGACAGAAGAATCCTGCTGACGCAGAGATCCGGCAGCAGCATTTCTTGGATTAGCAAACAGAGGTTCCCCCTTCTGTTCCCGTTCACGGTTAAGCCTGTCGAATTCCGCTCTGGGCATAATAACTTCCCCTCTGACCTTCAGTTCATCAGGAATGCTGCTGCCCTTCAGCTGCAGAGGTACATTTCCAACAACAGCAATATTTGCAGTCACATCTTCCCCAACAGAACCGTTCCCTCTTGTGGAACCCTGTACAAATTTTCCTTTCCTGTAAACAAGCTCTACGGCAAGACCGTCGTATTTCAGTTCTATGGCATATTTAAGTCTGTCTTTACCTGCTGCTTCCCTGCAGCGGAGATCAAAAGCATCCAGTTCTTCAGCAGAGAAAACATTGGAAAGACTCAGCATTGGGGGATCGTGTTTTACTTTTGCAAAGGATGATGATGCTTTTCCACCTACATTGGTTGCAGGAG
>JAZRYV010000140.1:0-4720 GCA_045600925.1 Spirochaetota bacterium | reverse complement strand
TGTACTCGCTGTATGTTTTTTCTTCTTCCAGAGCGGAAGGTTCAATCATGGTAAAGGGAATCTTCCATTCCCTGAATGTCCCTTCCGGTCTGTCGAAACGGCTTTTTACAACGGCAGTCCTTCCTTTTTTTTCAGTGTCTGATGGCGTCTGTTCCGGACCGGAACATGAAGCAGTCTGCACTGCAGCAAGCAGGAGAAAAATCAGTATTCTTTTCATGACTTCATCTTACGGCTGCGGAATTGAATGCAATCAAATTTTTAAAATCCTGATGTTCTGTTCAGATATGATTTGCTGAATCGGACCGCAGACAGCATATAAAGAAGAGCCTGCACAGGCAGGCTCTTCTTTATTCTAAATTTTGACTTTCTTATTTCAGTTTGTCCAGACTCTGCCGGATTTTTTCTATGGCATGAGTCAGTTCTTCTTTTCTGCCGTTTTCCTTTTCTATTACTTCCTTGGGAGCTTTGCTGAGGAAATTTGCATTTCTCAGTTTTCCTTCTATTCTTTCCAGATCCCCTGTGAGCTGTTTAAGCTCCTTGTTCAGACGGGCTTTTTCCTTATCGAAATCGATAAGGCCTCTGAGAGGAAGATAAATCTGAATGTCAGGCATTACAGCAGATGCATCTGTGCTGTCCGGAACATAGTCGGGATCAATCTTTACACTGTTAAGCTTTGCCAGTGCCTTAAGATGGGCTGTTTCCCTGTTAACCAGTTCAGTGAAATTCTTTTCTGCTGTTTTGAAAACCACATCAGCCTTTACATCAGGAGCTACGTTCATTTCACCACGGACATTTCTGATTTTATAAACTGTTTCCTTAAACAGCTCTGCAGATGCAGCTTCTTCCGGGAAGTCAAAGGCCGGATTCGGTTCTGGCCATGATGAAACTATAATTCTGTCTTCTTCCGGAGATTTTATTTTATCCCAGATTTCTTCCGTAATAAAAGGAATTATCGGATGAAGAAGTTTAAGGCATGTCCTGAGTACATGGAACAGAACCTGTTTTGCTGTTTCTGCAGATTTTTCAGCACCGGGCTCTTTGGAATAAATCCTCTGCTTTGTCAGTTCCACATACCAGTCACAGAATTCATGCCACCAGAAATCGTACAGTTCCTGGGCGGTGTCATTGAATTTGTAGTCTGTAAGAGCCTGTTCTGTATTTCTGATGGTTTTATTCAGTCTGTCCAGAATCCATTTGTCAAAAGGCTCCAGGGCTGCAGGATCTATTTCTGCAGGCTTGAAATTATTTCCCAGATTCATGAGAACAAATTTTGTTGCCTGCCAGATCTTGTTAATGAATGCCCTGTATCCTTCCAGTCTCTTTTCCGAGAACATAATGTCTCTTCCCTGGGCAGCAAAGGCTGTCAGTGTGAAACGGAAAGCGTCTGTCCCGTATTTGTCCATTATAATGAGGGGGTCTATTACATTTCCCTTTGATTTGCTCATCTTCTGCCCGTGTTCATCCCGGACCAGTGCGTGAATATATATGTCCTTAAATGGACGTTTCCCCATAAATTTAAGTCCCATCATAATCATTCTGGCAACCCAGAAGAATATAATGTCAAATCCGGTTACGAGAACTGATGTAGGGTAGTATTTGTTCAGGGCATCTGTCTGTTCGGGCCAGCCAAGAGTGGAGAATGGCCACAGACCGGATGAAAACCATGTGTCCAGAACATCTTCATCCTGTTCCAGATTCACGGATCCGCATTTTGAGCATTTATCAGGTTTCCCCAGTTCAACATTTATATGTCCGCAGTCTTTGCAGTACCATGCCGGAATCCGGTGCCCCCACCACAGCTGTCTGGATATGCACCAGTCTCTGATGTTTCTCATCCATTCAAAATAGGTTTTTCCCCAGCTTTTGGGCACAAATTTTATATCTCCTGACTGAACGGCCTTTACTGCTTCTTCTGCAAGAGGTTTTATTTTAACAAACCACTGTTTTGAAAGGTATGGTTCCACAATTGTCTGGCAGCGGTAACAGTGGCCTACAGAGTGTGCGTGATCTTCGATTTTTATAAGATATCCCTGAGCTTCCAGATCAGCTACAACTGCTTTTCTGGCCTCGAACCGTTCCAGACCTTCATACTTCCCTCCGTTTTCATTTATGTATCCATTGGGAGTGAGTATGTTTATTTCCTCAAGACCGTGGCGTTTTCCCATTTCAAAGTCGTTGGGGTCGTGGGCAGGAGTTACCTTTACAAGACCTGTTCCGAATTCTTTGTCAACATAGCTGTCTGCGAAGATGGGAATCTCCCTGTTCATCAGAGGAAGAATAACTTTTTTCCCGATAAGATGTTTGTATCTTTCATCATCAGGATTTACTGCAACACCTGTATCTCCAAGCATGGTTTCAGGTCTGGTTGTGGCAACAACGATGAAGTCATCAGAATCCGCAAGCTTATATCGTATGTGCCAGAAATGTCCCGGAATATCCTTGTATTCTGTTTCAATATCGGACAGGGCAGTGCCGCAGCGGGGACACCAGTTGATTATTCTGTAGCCCTGATAAATCAGTCCTTCGTCATAAAGTGTTTTGAAAACTTTCTGAACAGCTTTGGACAGTCCTTCGTCCAGAGTAAATCTTTCCCTGTCCCAGTCCAGAGAACAGCCCAGACGTTTCTGCTGTCCCTTGATCTGTCCTCCGGATTTTTCCTTCCACTGCCAGACTCTTTCCTGAAATTTTTCTCTGCCAAGATCATCTCTTGTAAGACCTTCTTCTTTAAGAAGACGTTCCACGACATTCTGTGTTGCAATTCCTGCATGATCCATGCCGGGCATCCACAGAACGGATTTCCCTTTCATTCGCTGCCAGCGGGCAAGGATGTCCTGCAGAGTTTCGTTAAGGGCATGTCCCATGTGCAGGCTTCCGGTTACATTGGGAGGCGGGATTACAATGCAGAAGGGATCTTTTCCGTCCTTTTCTTCAGCATGAAAATAACCGTTTTTTTCCCAGAAAGCACACCATTTTTCTTCGACCTCTTTGGGGTCAAAAGTGGGAGATAATTCCATGATCAAATCCTCTGTATTCATTATGTGGCCCCTTACGGTGTTCTGCATAAGAGACCTGCGGACTGCAATAATGGCAGATTAAAAACCTGTGTCAATTTTATTTTATCCATAAATTCAGAAGGGTAATGGTATTTTATGCAGGAAGGAAAAAAGGTTGATGAATCTGACTGCCGGCACAGCATGAGTCCTGTTAAAGGAGGCAGTATGGGACAGTCAGATCTTTCACTGAATGTTGAAGGCATGAAATGCGTTAAATGTGCGGCTGCAGTAGAAAAAGCCCTTAAGGCGGTTCCCGGCGTGGAGGATGCGGAAGTGAGTCTGGAAAACAGGATTGCACACATAAAGGGCCAGGCAGATAAAAAAGCTCTCATTGCGGCAGTCGTGGAAGCAGGGTTTGAAGCTTCCCTGAAAAAGTAAAAGCCTGCACAGGCAGGCTTTTACGGAAGAATACAGAATCAGCGTTTTGCCGGGTATTTTTTCTGGTAATTGTCAGGCATAATGTATGCAGGACGGATGATCTTCCCTTCCTGGTTCTGTTCCAGTCTGTGGGCTGACCAGCCTGCGATTCTGGCCATTCCGAAGAGAGGATTATAAAGTTCCTCAGGAATTCCCATAAGGGAATAGATGAGGGCTGAGTAATAGTCGACTATGGAACAGACCGGCTTTCCTTCCTTTTCCGAGAGAAGTTCAGATGCGGTTTCCTCCACCATTGCAAAGGAGCTGAAAACCTGCGGCTTTCCTTTTTTTTCTGCATATTTTTCTGCGAATGCCCTGAGAATGACTGATCTTGGATCGGAAATGGTGTAAACAGAATGTCCGAAACCGTAAATCTTGCCCGACATGTCTCCTTTCTTTTTTGCCAGAAGGTCAGAAAGATATTTTTTTACCTCTTTCCTGCTGTCTGTTTTACCCTGAAGTTCTTTCTTCATGGTGCGCATCATTCTGATTACTGCCTGTTCCGAGCCGGAAAGAAAATGTCCGCTGAGGGATGAAAGTCCTGCTCCCAGAGCCATGTATGTGTTGGCCCCTGTGGATGCTGCAGTACGTACAGAGAAAGTGGAGTTGCTTCCTCCCCCGTGTTCTGCATGGAGAATAAGCAGTTTGTCCAGAAGAAGGGCATCTTCCCTGTCCGGAGTTTTTCCGTTCAGCATGTAAAGGAAATTTTCCGCAGTGGACATGTCAGAGGAAGGACTTACTATGAAGAGGTCTCCTCCCTGCTTGAACTTTGCAAAATTGTATCCTGTGGTCAGCATTGTAGGCAGTTTTGCTATAATGTTTATGCACTGGTTGATGATGTCCCCGGGGGCAGATGAATCGGCATTTGCATCGCATCTTCCCAGGTGAGAGATGGCATTATGGAGGACATAGATCTGGTCGTAGTTGCTGGTATCCTGTGAGAGGATGCTTCGTTCAGCTCTTGTCAGCTTCCTTCTTTTGGACAGTTCCTGGGAAAAAGCCGCCAGATCCTCTGCATCCGGCAGCTGTCCTGTAAGCAGAAGAAACACTGTTTCCTCGAAGCCGAAACGTTTTTCTTCATCAAGGTTCCGGATTATTTCCTCAATATCGTAGCTTCCGTAGAAGAGTTTGCCAGGAATTGGTTTAAGGACTTCCTTCCCGTTTTTGTCGGCTGCTGTTTCATGTCCGTAGCAGGAGCCTTTTTTCGTAATGCCTACATTGACACCTGTTCCGTCGGCATTTCTGAGACC